>USPX01000005.1 GCA_900556665.1 uncultured Eubacteriales bacterium | reverse complement strand
AGACTTATAGAGAAATTGCTGAATCTCAACTTTCTAAGGAAGAACTAGAAGGAGGTCATGCTCTATGATGAAATCTGGTCATAACTCTCATCGTGGTAATGCTACAGCCAAGAATTTCAAAGGCTCCTTATTACGCCTTTTAGGTTATCTTGGACCTAAACGCAAGCAGCTCTTTATTGTAATTCTTTTAAATATTATTAGTACAATCTTCTCAGTTATTGCCCCTAAATTTGTAGGACGTGTGACTACCTTTCTCTTTGCAGGGGTAGCTATTGGCACTTTTGACTTTAATGCCATTATAAATACTCTACTTTGGCTTACTGCCTTTTATATTTTAAGTGCGCTATTTTCTTATTTTGCACAATATGTTATGGCAGATGTTGCACAACAAACAGTTTTTAGCTTAAGAGAAGAAGTTGATCATAAACTGAGTAAGCTACCTCTTAAATATATCGATAGTCATTCCACTGGCGATTTACTAAGCCGTGTGACAAATGATATTGATAATATTAGTACAACTCTTCAACAAAGTTTAACGCAAATTATTACCTCCGTTATTACGATTATTGGCGTTATCATTATGATGCTCACTATTAATCCTGTGCTTACTTTAATCGTATTAATCACTTTGCCATTAGGTGCCCTATTAAGCCGACCTGTTATTAAGCGTTCACAAAGTTACTTTCTTACTCAGCAAACCCAGCTAGGACTCCTTAATGGCCATGTGGAAGAATCCTACACGGGCCATGCAGTAATTAAATCTTTTAACCAAGAAAATCAGATTATGCATAAATTCACTGAGCTTAATGACTCCCTTTATGATGTCAGTGTAAAAGCTCAATTTGTTTCAGGCCTTATTATGCCTATTATGAGTCTCGTTAGTAATCTAGGCTATGTCTTCATCGCTGTACTTGGGGGGCAATATGTTATAAGTGGCCGAATCTCTGTAGGGGATATACAAGCCTTCATTCAATATACTAGACAATTTATGCAACCGATTAATCAAGTCGCTAATATTGCCAATATCCTTCAATCAACCGTTGCCTCTGCCGAACGTATCTTCGAAATACTCGATGCTGAAAATGAAGTAGCCGAAGAAACTTCTCCTGATGTCATCTCAAATCCTAAAGGACAAGTTAGCTTCAAAAATGTAAAATTCGGTTACAATCCAAACAAACCACTTATGCAAGACATTTCATTCAATGCAAAAGCTGGTCAAACAGTTGCTGTAGTAGGACCTACAGGGGCCGGAAAAACAACACTTATTAATCTTTTAATGCGATTTTATGAAATTCAAGGCGGTAGTATCAATGTAGATGGTGTAGATATTACTAAACTTCGCCGAGGTGACTTACGTAATCTATTTGGTATGGTACTCCAAGATACTTGGCTCTTTAAAGGAACCATTAAAGACAATATTGGTTATTCTAAAGAAAATGCCAGTTTAGAAGAAATCAAAGCTGCTGCCAAGGCTGCTTTCGCGGATCAGTTTATTGAAACCTTGCCAGATGGTTATGATACTTTAATTAATGAAGAAGGCTCTAATATTTCACAAGGCCAAAAGCAACTTTTAACCATTGCACGTGCTATCTTAGCAGATTCAACTATTCTCATTCTAGATGAGGCTACTAGCAACGTAGATACGCGTACAGAAGGTCATATCCAAAAGGCTATGAATCGCCTTATGGAGGGACGTACTAGTTTCGTCATTGCTCATAGGCTCTCTACTATTAAAAATGCAGATATGATTTTAGTTATGAAACAAGGTACAATTGTAGAAAAAGGTACTCATGAAGAATTACTTGCTGAAGGCGGCCTTTATGCAAACCTCTATAATAGCCAATTTGCTTAGTATTTAGAAGTATAAAACTTTAAATACAAAAAAGCTGTAGCACGTTTATGCTACAGCTTTTTGTTATTTTTATTCTTCATCAAGCGCTGGCTCGATTAATCCATATGTACCATTTTTTCTCTTGTAAACTACATTTACTTCTTCTGTCTCTGCATCTAAGTATACGAAGAAATTATGTCCCACAAGTTCCATTTGGAGTACAGCTTCTTCTGCATCCATTGGTTTAATTGCAAATTTCTTTTTACGGTCAATTTTAAGCTCTGCTCCGTTACTGTCTTCTACTTCTTCACGGAGGAAATCTGGTGTAAATTGACTAATACCGTTTCTATGTTTATTTTTTAATTTATGTTTGAATTTATTAACTTGTTTCTCGATAACAGCTACTGCATCATCCATAATGTTATACATATTTCTGCCTTCTACTTCTGCTCGTAGAACAGTTCCGTTAAATGGAATTGTAATTTCAATAATATGACTAAGTTTTTCTACGATAAGAGTTACTTGGGCTTCAACACTATCATTAAAGTATTTATCAAGTTTTTCTAATTTTTCTACAACTGCACTTTCTAATGCCTCTGTAACTTCAATGTTTTTTCCGATAATATTGTATTTCATATGTACCTCTCCTTTCAACCACTCGCCATCACCTACTTATCTAAGTTATACAATTAGCTGTAAGTGTAACCCTAGTGGCTACCGGCTGTTTCAGTACTGCTTTTATTTCTTATAAAACAACTGGTTATATTATATATATTCGACGCCCTTTGTATTTTTCCTTTTTTATATTAAAAAATATTTTTTTATTTTACTTTTTATTATCTTAAATAAAATTAATTACAATTCAACTCTTTGGTATTACTTAATTTCATAAAAAGGGTATGATGAATTTTTTTATTTCATCATACCCTTTTAGGCTATTTATTTTAATCAATTAAATCTTACTTCGTTAATTTCTTAATAACAGATTGATAACGACTCATAATAAAGTACACAACTGGTACACCAATAATTGATACTACAATGAACTCACCAAAAGCTACATTTCCCATAAGTCCTACTAATGCTGCAATATCTTTTGTCATACTACCTTCTGCAATACTACATGTATAGATAATCCATCCTACAATAAGTCCATTAATAATAGTTGGCCAAATAGACGCTACAATAAGTCCTTTTTTACTGCCTTTAAATGCTTTAGCTGTGTAATAAATGGCACTTACACTTAAGAATGTAGCAAGTGTTCCAAATACGCCATCCATTAATAAATAAGGTGACATTAAAATATTTACAATAAAGCATCCTAATGTTAAACCAATAATATAAATAGGATTAAAATACGCTAAGAATACCATAATCTCTGATAATCTAAGTTGTAGTGGTGTAAAGCTGATACTTGAAAAGATTGCTGTAAGTACTGCGTAAATTGCTGCGATCATTGCAATTTGAACAAGTTGTTTAGTTGTCATTTTTGCTTTCATAAGCCTCTCCTTTAATAATACTTTTTCAAATCTGCATAAATCAAATAGTTCATATAACGCTAAAAAAGCCATTAGTATAGTTTCCTCTCTACTAATGACCTCATATAATCATTCCATATATAACATCGTACCTATAATATGGATTTATTTATCTTTTTATTCTCTTATCTTACCGTAGTTTTATTTTTAGACAGGAGGTTCACGAACTGTCTTTATGCAATTACCTTCCATTATACCTACTTCTAACGATTTTTTCAACCGTTTACATAGTATGTATAATTTTGCTATTCCATTATAGCATGCATATACTCAGCAATTATTACACTTACCAAAATCAAACAGGCACCTATCCCCACATTAATTGTGAGCTTTTCACTTAAGATCATAATAGAAAATAGTGTCCCGAATACTGATTCCAAGGACATAATAATGGCTGCCCTTGCAGAGGTTGTATACTTCTGACCAACAGTTTGGCATAAGAACGCTAAAAAGGTACTAAAAACTCCTAAATAGCTTACTGGCATCAGCATTTCTAGCCCTATATTTTGTGGTGCTTCTTCAAAAATAACTGCACATACAAATCCTAATATGCAACATGTTAGCATTTGAAATACAGAAAGCAAACAAACATCCCCTTGCTTTGTATAATGTCCTAGTGCTGTAATCTGCCCCGCAAAAAAGATTGCACCTAATATAGCTAATATCTCTCCCACACCTACACTAAAACCTGTTTCTGCATTTAAATTAAGAAATCCAAAGCCTATTATTGCGATAATACTGGCAATAACATGATGTTTCTTAATAACTTCCTTAAAAACAATATAAGATAAAAACGGTACAATCAGTACATTAAGTGCTGTTAAAAAGGCTAGCTTTCCTACACTTAAAAACTCAGCAGCCACAGTCTGTCCTGCAAATCCTAAAAACAAAAATCCGCCACTTACAGTACCTGCAAGGATATCTTCTTTTGTAGTCTTTTTAAGCCTTTTCAAAAAAACAATACTCATTAATATACTTGCAATCAAAAAACGTATCGCTATAGTATAAAACGGCCCCAATGTATCTAATGCCTTAGCTACACCTATAAAGCCTCCACCCCATACTATTGCTGTAATTAAAAGTAGTATATCGCCTCGCCATGTAGTCTTCTTTATGTCCATTATCTAATCCCCATTTATTTACTTTGTAATCTATCCTATTATATAAGTTTTTTAACTTTCTATTCCTACTTATTCTTTCACATAAGAGCAGCAGTAATCACTTACTTCTTTTACGCGTACCTCAAAGCTGGTACTTCGAAAATTTCTCCTTCTTTATAACTTACAAAAGTATCACTATTTGGTAACTTAACTTCCATATTGCCCGCTAAGATTTCCATTACTTCTTTAAGCCCTGTTTTAAAAACATATTCTCCTGGACACATAATCCCTAAAGTTTTTCTTTCTCCATCTGGTAAAAAGATCGTTCGACTTGTTACATTGCCATCAAAATATACATTTGCTTTTTTCATTAAAGTTACATTTTCAAATTGTACCATACTCAAGACCCCTTTATTATTTTTACTTTTCTTTATATTCTACAATATATTATTCAGTTTTTCTATCATTTTTACAACCCTCTTAATATATTTTATAAATTATATATAAATTTTCTTTAACTATATTGTTATATTTTTCTCCATTTCTTTTATGATGTAAAAAAGCTGGAGCCTGTGAATATCACTTGCTCCAGTATAAATGCTATTTATAGTAATTACTACATCTAGGATAAATTTTAAAATTCATTTTCTCTTTTTCAACGTATAACTTACAACAATAATATCTATAACGACCATGCTTTTTTATTTTTATTTTGCACCATGTATTCCTACAAGGTAAATATATTTTATAATGTCCCTTACAATCTGTTACACAAGTTTCCTTAAAAAATTTATTCTCAAGTATTATAGTTGCATGCTTTACAGGTTTCCTAGTACAAGCATTATAAATATATCCTTCCAGTCCCTGACTGCTACACATATCTCCACATATTTTATGACAATAAACATTTACACACTGCACCTTACATTTAGGATTTGGATCAATTTGAGTCTCTCCATAATATATTTTCATGTCAGCCTCCATAATATCTAAATCAAACTATGAATTTACTTGTACAATCTTATTTGCCTTAATAACATAAGTTTGAGTCGCATCTACATTTGTAAAAGTATACGTACCAAATGAATCTGAAAGTCTAGAATCAACAAGTGTAACGCCACTTGAACTCACCACAAATAGGCCAACAAATGCATCAGCTATACCAACCGGAGGATTACTTCCTTCAACTATAACACGACCCGCAATAGTCGTTATATTGGTGTTATCACTGTCTAATGTAAATGTTACTGCTCTTCCTACAGAAGTAGTTGGTATGGTTACTTCCTGTATTTGCGTATTATATCCTTGTTTACTTGCTGTAACGGTATAATTCGTCCCTGCGGTAAATCCATCATAAACTATAAATGATCCATCAACTCCTGTGACTGCTGTCACACTATTTCCTCCGCCTACAACACTTATATTTGCATTCTCTATCCCTGCACCTGTTTTAGCATCTACTACACGCCCATATATTGATAATACATCTGTTTTATCAGTTAATAAAAGTAATAATGACACGGTTTCTGTATTGGTAAATATAGCAACATCTGAGAATGAATTATATCCTTCTAAACTTGCTACTACACGATACATAACATTTTTTTCGCCTTGAAATACTAAGTTATATGTCCCAACTTGAGTGCCTACTGTTTTACTAATATCCTCTGCTAGTAATGTACCATCAGGTCCATACACTACTACATTAGCACCATTTACAGGTGTTGGATTAGCTGTTGTTCCTGTATAAACAACACCTGTAATAGTGAGTAGTACCCCATTAAAATTTGTCAATGGAAGAGAGGGAACTACTGTTATACTATTATCAGCTACTGTCTGATTGTCACTTGAATTCAATAAATATGTTTCTGTGTACTGCGCCACAAAACCACTTCCTTTCTCATTTACTACCATAGTATGTTTTATTTCATTAATTGTGACAATCCTGCCCATCCTTTCTTAAATGAAAAAAGATGAGTATACGCTAATACTCATCTTTTAATTACCTTATAAAAAATATAAAACAATACATACACCCAATTCTGCTAGTTCACAAATACAGCCTAAAACATCACCTGTAATGCCATCTATTTTTTTATATACACTTTTTTCAAACCATTTTAAAGCAATAACTAATACCCCTAATAAAATAATTACTTTAATTAATATGGCTAATGTATCAAATAGTGCTATTGTTCCTATAACAATTATCATTGCTGTACTTAATGCAATTCCAAGACAGCAGTTACTCACTTTACCAATAAAGATATTCCCCATGCCATGAGTTCTAGGGGTTTTCCCTTTATAACAGGCTAGGACTTGCATTGTTCTTGCTATAACAGGCATAATAATCACTACCCACAGTTTATTTTGTTGTAATAAACTCATTAAAAACCCTAACTTTAATAAAAGCACTAACATAACACTTAACAAAGCATTTGTACCCACTCTAGAATCTTTCATAATCTCTAAAATACGTTCTTTTTCCCTGTAACTATATAAACCATCAAAAGTATCACCAAGTCCGTCTAAATGCAGCCCACCTGTTAATAAAACTGTTCCTACTAAAATAAGTATCGCTACAATAAAATCATTAAAAAAATACTGCCCTATATAACCTATAAAGTAATAACATATACCTAAAATCAAACCTACTAATGGAAAATACTTTATACTTTCATGAAAATCTTCTACAAAACCAATATTTATATTAATAGGAATTCGGGTAAGAAATTGTATAATACCAATAAACTTTTTCATCTTATATTTCTCTCCCTTTAATTTGCATCGGTATACCACTCACTACAAAATATACCTCATCTGCCGCCCTAGCAATAAGTTGATTCATACGTCCTATAATATCTGTATAAATACGTGTCAGTTTATTAGCTGCTACAGGGCTCATCCCTATTTCATTGGTCACAATGACAAAATATAAATTTGTTTGTTTAATCGCTTCAATAAGCTTTTCAAATTCTTCTTTAATACTTTTCTCAATTTGATTTGCCTGCTCTGGTGTAATTTGGTCATAGTCTATATTCTCTTTAAACATTAAGTTATTTACCATTAATGTCACACAATCTAAAATAACAGTCTCATTCTCTGCTGCAACTTCAGGAATACTTGCATAAACCTTTTCATAAGTTTCATAAGTTTTCCACTCCCTAGGGCGGCTTTCCCTATGTTTTTTTACACGATCCTTCATTTCTTCATCAAAAGGAATACTTGTTGCAATATATGCTGTTTTATTATTTTGCATCTTACATAAACTTTCTGCAAAACTGCTTTTACCGGACCTTGCACCTCCAGTAACTAAAACTAATTTACTCATTTGTCACCTCTATGCTCTCCCACATTTATATTTACTTTTATATTAACAATTCCTTTCTGCTCTTGTGGCCATATTTTCATAAACAAAGTTGGCCGCATCCATAATATTAAATACTAAAATACCACCAGACCCTTCACCTAGTCTCATATCCAAATTTAACATAGCTGGTACACCTAAAAGTTCTAAGGCTCTCTTAGTTCCTGGTTCTGCTGAGTAATGTGAACCTATCATATAATCTCGACTTATAGGACATAAATGATATGCTATAAGTGCTGCTGCATATGAAATGAAACCATCTAATACAATTGGTACACGATAAAGAGCGCCACCTAAAATAGCTCCAGCCATAGCCCCAATCTCAAAGCCACCTACTTTAGCTAAGACATCAATGGCATCTTCTTGATTCGGTTTATTAAGTGCAATGGCACTACGAATGACATTAGCTTTATGTACAACGCCTTCTGGGCTTAATCCTGCCCCCTTACCAGTTACTTCTTTAGGATCACATGCCCCAAAAACTGAAATAATGGCACTAGATGGTGTGGTATTGGCAATGCCCATCTCGCCTATTCCAATTACTTTATAACCTTCTTTTACACAATCGCCTACGACCTCGATACCTACTTCTAAAGCTCTAATCGCTTCTTCTCTAGTCATAGCAGGCCCTTTAGCCATATTGCTTGTACCTTTTCTAATTTTATAATCTAAAACCCCCTCTAATGGTTCATCACATTTTACACCTACATCCACAGCTTTAATATCCACGCCAATAAACTTAGCAAGTGTTCCTACCCCACAAATTCCTTTTGCAAAGTTAGGTATTTGTGCCTTTGTAATCCACTGTGGATCAGCCGCCACGCCTTCTTCATAAACTCCATGATCGCCGGCAAAACCCACAACGACCTTTTTCGAAATATCAAAGCTTGTCGCTTCATAAATGCCTGCTAAGGTACGGCATATATCTTCAAGCTTTCCCATACTTCCTAAAGGCTTACTTAAATTATCTAACTTATCTTGAGCTATTTTCATAGTTTCTTGATTTAATGGTTTTATATTTTCTAAAACTGCTTCTAAATTAGACATTTCCCACCACCTCTATCTGTTCTTATCATTGAACTTATTCTTCTACTCTCTCTTCTTTTTTAGCAAGTGCCATAACATCCTTCATTTTTCCCATAACATAATCATAACCATTAGGCCCATGTGTTTTAGTACATTTCATACAACTTTTAATACCCGTAGCTGTATATTCAAATCCTCCTCCACACTTGTCCCCTAAAGCATATAGTGGACAATAACAGAAAAGACAATTAAAGGTGTCTTTATCTTTTATCTTATGACATGGAAAGTATTCACACGCTTTGTTTTGAAAAAATTTATAATTTCCCATATTTATTTCCTTTATTACTTCTTGATAATATATAGAAATCATATGCCTCAGGTGTTGCATATGATTTCTATGGTTTCCATATTTACATTTATTTTCTTAGCATTGTTTCATCTTTTTAGCTAATTCTTTTGCAAAGTATGTGATGATAATTGTTGCGCCTGCACGTTTAATAGACATCACACTTTCATAAATGGCATCTTCACTTAAAAGGCCATTTTTCACAGCTAACTTAAGCATTGAGTATTCTCCACTTACATTGTAAGCTGCAATTGGCATATTAAAGTTATCTTTAAAGCGTCTAATGACATCAAGATATGAAAGAGCTGGTTTTACCATGATGATATCTGCACCTTCTTCACAATCTAATGCCCCTTCACGTAAAGCTTCATCACTATTAGCTGGGTCCATTTGATATGTTTTTCTATCCCCAAAGCTTGGCGCTGAGTGGGCTGCTTCTCTAAATGGGCCATAAAAGCTAGATGAATATTTGGCACTGTATGCCATAATTGATACATTCATATAGCCAGCTTCATCAAGTCCTTTTCTAAGGGCTGAAATACGTCCATCCATCATATCCGAAGGTGCTACCATATCCGCACCAGCTTCTGCATGGCTTACTGCAATCTTTGTAAGATATTCAAGTGTTTTGTCATTATCTACATAACCTGTTTCAGTTAAAATACCACAATGTCCATGACTTGTATATTCACACATACATACGTCTGTAATAACGAACATCTCTGGATCCCATTCTTTAATGGCACGTACAGCTTTTTGTACGATTCCATCATGTGCAAAGCCTTCTGAGCCATATTCATCTTTATGATTTGGAATACCGAATAAAATGACATAACGAATCCCTAAGCTTTTAAGCTCCAGGATTTCTTCTTTTAAACGGTCAATTGAAAAATGATATACATCTGGCATAGATGAAATTTCTTCTTTGATATTTTCCCCTTCAACTACAAAAAGTGGATAAATGAAATCTTCTACCTGAAGCACTGTTTCACGTACTAAATTACGGATTGCCTGACTACTTCTTAATCTTCTTGGTCTTTTAATCATCTTCGTATCCTTTCTTATATATAGTGTTATTTAATTAATCATTACTAATTGTTTCTAATACACTTTCAATTTTAGCTTCTGGTGACTGTTTATACACACTCATACCTAACTCTCTCATCTTAGCTGATGTAATTTCACCTATTGAGATAAGCTTCACCCCTTCTAATTTCGAGATATTTTCACTTCCTAATATTTCCATAAAATAGCTAGCTGTAGAAGCACTTGTAAAGGTAATATAATCTACCTCTTTATTTTCTAATAAAGTCACAAGTTCATTGCGTCTTTCTTCTAAACTTCCTACTGCTTCTAATCCATTAATAGAAGTTTGTGTATCCATTACTGTCTCATATACTGGTGCATATGTCAGCTCACAAATCTCATTTAATGAATCTCTTAAAAAATCTCTAGCATTTGCAGCTTGTGGTAATAAAACTTTATCTTCTTTTTGAAGAACCTTTTCAAGACTCATATATAATGATTCTGCCACAGCTTTTTCTGGTACAATATCTGCTAAGATTCCTTTTTCTCTAAGTACCTTTTCTGTAATAGCACCTATAGCCGCTACTTTCACATTGCCTAATGCTCTTAAGTCTTTGCCCGATTCAAGTAAAACTTTAAAGAATATTTCTACTGCATTTTGACTTGTAAACACAATATAGTTATAAGTATCCATTTGATTTATAGCTGTTTTTAAAACAGTTTGATCTTCATTTTCTTTAATATAAATTGTAGGCAGTTCAATGGCTTTTCCGCCTTCATCTTGAATACGACTTACAAGCTGACTGCTTTGTGTTCTGGCGCGCGTTACCATGATACGTTTGCCAAAGAGAGGTTTATTTTCAAAGAAGTTGAGCTTGTCTCTATATTTCACAACATCCCCTACTACAATTAACGTAGGTGGTTTCACACCTTCTTTAAGGGCAATTTCATAAATCTCTTCAAGGCTGCCTGTTACCACACTTTGATTATAACGTGTTGCCCAGCTAATAAGGGCTACTGGTGTATCCTTGGCTTTACCTGCTGCCATTAACTTAGTGGCAATTTTATTTAAGTTTGCAACACCCATTAAGAATACTAAAGTCCCTTTTAACTTTCCTAGAACCTGCCAATCGAATTCATCATTCTCATCTTTTAAATGTCCTGTAATCACATGGAAAGAGGAAGCCACGTCACGGTGCGTAATTGGAATACCCGCATAACATAAACCACCAATGGCTGATGTAATTCCTGGTACAACTTCGAAATCGATGCCTCTCTCATAGAGATATTCACCTTCTTCTCCACCGCGTCCAAATACGTAAGGATCTCCGCCCTTAAGTCTAACTACAATTTTACCTTCTGCTGCTTTACGTGCAATTACTGCATTAATTTCATCTTGTGGTAATGTATGATTACTAGAAGCTTTGCCTGCATCAATATATTCACACCCTGCTTTACCTTGTTTTAAATATTCACTATTTGCTAAACGGTCATATACGATTACATCTGCTTTTTGTAAGCATTCCAAAGCTTTTAATGTTAATAATTTATAGTCCCCTGGTCCTGCTCCAATGAGGTAAACTTTACCCTTTTTCATTCTTAAATGCCTCCCTTACCTCTTCTGCTAACTTCTTGCCAATTAATACGGCTTCATCTTTATGTCCAGTTAAGCTTTTCTTAATTAAAATCGTTCCTTCTTCATCACCATAGAGTCCTGTTAAAGTAATATTTTCACCCTCTACTTTACAATACGCACCTACTGGGATATGGCAACTTCCCTCTAGAGTATCTAAGAAACTACGTTCTGCTTCTACTTGAATTTTAGCTGTTTCATCATATATAGATTTCATAAGGGCATCAATATGTGAATCATTTTTACGCACTTCAATGGCAAGTACCCCTTGTGCTGGCGCTGGAAGAACTTCTTCTGGTGATAAATAATAACTAATTTTATCTTCAAGTCCCACACGTTTAAGTCCAGCCGCTGCAAGTACGACCCCATCTAAGTTTTCTGTTTCAATCTTACGGATTCTTGTATCCACATTGCCTCTAATTGGTACAATATTTAAGTCTGGTCTTAAAGCTAAAAGTTGATATTTTCTACGTTTACTTCCTGTGCCAATTGTTGCGCCTTGTGGCAAATCTGTAAGTGTACTATAGCCTTCTTTTAAAACTAATGCATCACGCATATCTTCCCTTGGTGGTGTATAAGAAAACTTAAGACCTTCTGGCAACTTAGATGGCATGTCTTTCATACTATGTACAGCAAGATCAATGCTGCCATCTAAAAGTTTAAGTTCTATTTCCTTTGTGAATAATCCTTTATCACCTATTTTATCTAATGGGATATTTTGAATCATATCTCCCTTAGTTTTAATAATCTCCACTTCAAATTCTACACCTGGATTATGTGCTCTTAACTGATTCACTACCCAGTTTGTTTGTGTAAGTGCAAGTTTACTACCTCTTGTCCCAACTTTAACTTTCATATTTACTACCTCTCTTTATTCAAGTCAAATAACGTCTCTACAATCTGTGCATACTGCATTTTTTCTTCATGATCCTTTGTGCCTCTAAGCTTTACGATAGGCTCTCTTATAACCTTTCTAAGGGCACTTAAAAGATACTTATTAATCATTTCCTGATCTTCTCCTGAAAGGCTTAATTTCTTATTAATTTGATGCATTGTATTTTCACCAATCTGCTCACATCTTGCATTAAGTCCCCAAATAATAGGGTCCATACGTAGGGCTTCAAGCCACACATTAAGCTCTTTCATCCTCTCTGCTATCATCATTTCTGCCTGACCTACTAACTGCTGTCTTAAAGCATTATTCGCTTCAGAAACAGCTTTTAAATCATCGATATCATATAAATACACATCTTTGATTTCTCTTACTCTTGGATCAATATCTCTAGGCATGGCAATATCCATCATATAGAGTGGCTTTTCCCTCTTTGTAATATGCTCTTTTTTTAAGAGCACATGTGGGGATGCTGTTGCGCTAACTACGAAATCTACATCGCCCAATACGTCATAACGATTTTCATAACGAATAGGTGTAAGCCCCTCGTACTTATCAGCTAAAGTTTCTGCTCTTGCATGGGTACGATTAGTCACATAGATTGTCTTTACCTTTTCTGCTTTAAGATATTTAATAGTAAGCTCATTCATTTTACCCACACCAATAATGAGTGCTTTTTTATCTTCCAAGCTACCTTGTAACTGTTTTAAAAACTTAACAGCAATATGACTTACAGACAATGGATGCTGCGACATTTTCGTTGTACTTTTGATCTCTTTAGCCGTTGTTACTGCTTCACGAAATACTTTATTAAGTACTTTTTTACTTGTTCCTTCTGCCATAGCTAAAGTATGGGCATCTTTTACTTGGCCTAAGATTTGGTCTTCACCTATAACAATAGAATCTAATCCTGCTGCCACACGATATAAATGGGATATAGCTTCACTACCTATCTTTTCAAATAAATACTCCTTAATACGAGGTGCATCAAAATAGGTTCTATAAAACTCTTTCACAAGTTCTACCTTATCTTCTATCTCTCTATCACAAATATAAATTTCACTACGATTACAAGTAGATAAAATAATACATTCTGTAACACCTGCTACTTTAAAAAAGTTTAGGCCCTCAATTTTTTTACGCTCTGTAAACGCCACACACTCTCTTATCTCAATAGGGCAAACCTTATGATTTACCCCTATTACTGCAATCTCCATAGTGCACCTCCTTCTATATCATTTCTTAAAAAGACTTTATTGCCCCATTTAAGCTCCTAAAATTCTTTTAAGAAATCATATAAACGGTATAACTTATCTATGTTATATGATGTACAATTCTTGTCTACTTTAATAGGCATGGTAAATAGCGCTTCCTATCTACCATGCTATCCTTTATGTCCTTTTTTAAGAACCTTGTTATCTATTTAATTTCTTATTAATTAAGATTGTAGAGAAGTATGAAATCTTATCTTTAAGCCCTACTTCTTTTAAATCCCTGTAAACTGCTTCACTTTCTTGTGATGAATTACTTACTAAAATAGCATACTCTAATAAATTATTTTCTTCAATCTTAGCAATAATCTTTTCAAAGTTTCGATAAACTTTCATTAAAACTAATGAATTATAATTTGCTAAAGCATAATCTAGCTTTTCTTCCGCTGTTGTACATGGTAACACAATAAGTGGCTCTTTATCCATAACTAATGGAAAATTTTGGTTAGATGCAATATGTGAAAATGATGAAATACCAGGAATAGTTTCTACTTCAATTCTCTCTTGTAAACGTTCCATAATATAAACGTAAGTACTATAAATCATAGGGTCTCCTAATGTAATGAATCCTACTTCTTTACCAGCTTCTACATCTTTTACAACTTCATCAGCTATGGCATCCCATGCTTTTACTTTTTCCTCAGTATTAAAAGTCATTGGAAAATGTCTTGTTTTGATTTCTAAATGATTATTTAAATGTGGTTTAACAATGGATAATGCTAAACTTCCTTCATCTTTACTAGATTCAGGTGTATATAAAATATCTAATTGATTTAAAACGTCTACAGCCTTAAGTGTTAAAAGTGAACTATCTCCAGGGCCTGTACCAATGCCATAAAACTTTGCCATATTCTTTCTCCTTTTATATTCTTGTTTAAGCAATACTTTCTTTCGCGTGTGTAATGAAACGTTGTTGTACACCTTCATATTCACCTAAGCCTTTGAAGATAATTTCTACTTTATAACCAGCTGCTTCAAAGCGTGTTTTCCATGAATCTTCTTCATCACTGGCCATATCATTTGTTGCATGATCCCCTGCTACTAACATAAATGGTGTAAGATAGATTTTTTTGATATTGTCTCTTTTAAGTCTTTTAAATACTTCATCGATTTCTGGATAACCTTCTACAGTTCCTACATAAATCCTCATATCTTCTTGGTCAAACATATAGTCAAGGGCGCAATAAGCCGAGTGAGCTGGATGCTCTGTTCCATGTCCCATAAATACAATTCCTTCTCCCTCTTTAAGCTCTGGAAGTTCTTGTTTTAAAAGTGCTACAGTTTCTTTGTAGTCGTTAATAAGTGTTAAAAGTGGACGTCCTAATGTAATCTTTTTAAATTTATCTTTGTATGCTTCTACTTGGTCTTTAATCTTTGTATATTCATCTCCGCAAATAATATGTAATGATTGTACAACGACTTCTTCATAACCTAATTCATAAATTCTTTGAAGTGCTTCTTCTGGATTATCAATTACAAAACCTTCTTCTCTTGCAATCTTTCTAATCACCATACCTGATGTATAAGCTCTAAAGAAATCATATCCTTCAAACGCTGCTTTAATTTTATTTTCACATGCTACAATTGTTTTTTCTCTTGTCTCTTGATAACTTGTACCAAAACTTACTACTAATACTGCCTTTTTCATATTGCTTCATCCTCTACTTTGTGATTAACTCCCCAACCTAATTCATAACCGCTTAAATTAGGTTAAACTACCTCCAGTTATAAAATGGATTATACTGTATAACCTCTAGGTGTAATCATAAGGTCTTCGTGAATAAATGTACTCTTATTACCGATTACAACCATAGTTGTCATATCTACTACTTCATAATTCATTGTGTCAAATGTACAAATAATTTTTTCTTCACCTTCACGACCAGCATCTTTAACGATTCCTACTGGTGTATCACCTGATTTAAATTCTCTCATAAGATTAAACGCTTTTTCTAAGTGATCTTTACGCCCTTTACTTCTTGGGTTATAAAGACAAATTACAAAGTCAGCTTCTGCAGCCAATCTAAGTCTTTTTTCAATCACTTCCCAAGGTGTTAAAAGGTCACTTAAGCTAATATGACAGAAGTCATGCATAATAGGTGCACCTAAAATACCTGCTGCTGCAATACTTGCTGTTACCCCTGGAATAACTTTTACTTCGATTTTAGTTTCTTCTTTTGTAGCAAGCTCTAAAATAAGACCTGCCATCCCATAGATACCACTATCTCCACTACTAATAACTGCTACATTTTTACCTGTCTTAGCAATCTCAATGGCTTCTTTACAACGCTCAACTTCTTGGCGCATGCCATTTTGCATTACTTCTTTGCCAGTTAACATATCTTCAATTAATTTAATATAAGTTTTGTATCCTACGATAATATCAGCATTTTCAATTGCTGCAATTGCTTCTAATGTCATTGTTTCTTTGCCGCCTGGGCCGATTCCTACTACTGCAATCATTTCTAAATCCTCCTGATGTATTTTGTTTTATAATTACTTTTACTATTAATTTAAATTAAGGTCTAAATTCATGTTTGAAATGTTTATCATAGAGTTTTGAGTAATTGTACTCTTTTCCTAAAAAACGCCCTACCATAATAAGTGCTGTTTTATTAATACCAGCTTCTTTTACTTTCCCTGCAATATCTTTCAGTGTGCCTCTAATTTGCTTTTCATCTTCCCATGTTGCTTTATAAACAACAGCCGCCTCTGTATCTTCTGGGTAGCCACCTTTAATAAGCTTTTCTACAACCTTTTCAATACCTTGTGTAGATAAGAAAATTACCATAGATGTTTGATGCTGTGCATAAGACTCTAATGATTCTAATGGTGGTACTGGCGTTCTACCTTCCATACGTGTAATAATAACGCTTTGTGAAACTTCTGGTACTGTGTATTCTACACCTAAAGATGAAGCTGCTCCTAAAAATGAGCTTACCCCTGGAATACAGTCATATCCAATATCATATTTTGCAAGTTCCTCTACCTGTTCACGGATTGAGCCATAAATTGAGAAGTCTCCTGTTTGTAAACGTACTACTGTTTTACCTGCTCTTATGCCATTTACAAATACTTCTGTGATTTCATCTAAATTCATATACGCACTATCATGAAGCTCACAGCCCTCTTTACAGTAATCTAATAATTCTTTGTTAATTAATGAGCCTGCGTAAACTACTACATCTGCCTTAGTGAGCATTTTATAGCCTTTAAGTGTAATCAATTCTTTATCTCCAGGACCTGCGCCTACAAAATGTACTTTATTCATTTTGTTCTCCTTCTACTGTTTATTTTTATGTCTATTTTTTAGTTGCTTCGATTAAAAAGATAGGGTTAAAAGGTTTAAAGTATTCCCCTTTTCCTAGCTTGTCTAATTTACTTACACTAAGCATTGTTGCATCAATATCTTCAAAACCATATTTTCTAAATAACTTTAAGCATTCATTAAAAGTATCTAAGATAATAAAGTTGGCTACGATTCTGCCACCTTCATTTAAAAGCTCATGACACCATTTAATAATTTCTTCCAAGTTACCACCTGTACCACCAATGAAAATGCCATCCATTTTTTCATCCAGTTGAACTGGTGCATAGCCTTCTAAGATTTCCATATTATTAAGTTCAAATTTATCTCTATTTTGTTTAATCAGTTCTATAGCTGGCTCTTTGCATTCTACGGCATAAACTTTCATTTCATCATAAGTTCTAGCTACTTCTACGCATACGCTGCCAGTTCCTGCACCTACATCTAAGAATGTCTTCTTGCCTTTTAAATCTAATTTATTAATAGCAATAGCTCTTACTTCTTCTTTTGTAATAGGTACACCTCCTGTAATAAATTCACTATTTTTCATCGACTATCACCACCACATTCATTTCATAACTCTTTGTTTCCAAGACCTCTTCTGGTTTCAGTCTTGTAATACGTTCATTGTCATAAGATAGATTTTCGCCTATCCACATCACCTTATTTAAACCACGTTTGATAATTTCTCTAGCAATTTCATAAGGTCCGATTTTATCATCTGTTACCATCGCTACTTTTTCATGAGCTAATATAAATGGGAAGTTAGGTACTTTGCCATGACTGCTTGTAATATACACATCATTCATATTCATGGGTATTTGGCTAAACATATAAGTCGTTGCACTAATGCCTGAGATAATCTCAAAGCTGCCTTCTTCTAACTGCTCGCTTAAATACTTACCAATGCCATAAAGCATAGGATCACCTGAAGCAACTACAGTGATTTCTTTATCTAAATAATTGTCTTTGATAAACTGCAATATTTCCTTTAAGTTATTACCTATCTCTAATGTTTCACCCTTAAACATACCTTCTAAACTTTGTAAGTTCCTTTTGCCACCTATTAAAACATCACTTTTGGCAATAGTTACCTTACCTTTGTCTGTAATAAGTTTTATATTTCCTGGACCTAGACCTACAATATTAATCATTGTCTGACTCCCCTTCCTCATCTATTAAAGGTGTGTAATCTTCTAAGAGTACATCCACACTTTGGGACCTAGCAAGTTCTTCTCCCGCCATAGTAAATAGGATGACTCCTACATTTATGCTTTCTTCTTGTAAGTGCATTTTACATCGCATCTCACATTTATCTGCAAGAATCTGATACACTTCCTGTAGTCCTTCTCTTTCGATAATTTCCAAGGTAGCTTCTGTGGTTAAACATTTCTCTATTTCTTTGAGGACTTTATAACTTGCCCCCATTAATGCTAAGTTGGCAATCATAATCTCGCTTCTTGCATCTGCCACCCTACTTTGGGTATGAAAAATACCTGCTGCTACTTTAATGAGCTTTCCGAGATGCCCTGCTAAAACAATGTTTTTGAATCCAATACGTTTGCATTCCATAAGCATATAGCTTACAAAGTTACTCATACGCACCACATGCTTACTATCAACTTTTAAAACATTACTCACAAAACGTTCACCATGATTTCCTGGTACTAAGATAATATCTTCCATACCTTGAGCCTTCTTCATTTCAAGTTCTATAGAAAGTGAACGCTTCCAGCCTTCATCAGACATAGGTTCTACAATGCCTGTTGTCCCTAAAATAGAAATGCCACCCATAATCCCAAGCCTTGGATTAAATGTTTTCTTAGCAATTTCTACCCCTTCTGGTGCTGAAATGACAACCAGAATGCCTCTATCTGACCCAATGACACTTCGTACTTCTTTATAAATCATCTGACGTGGCACTTTATTAATGGCTGCTTCACCCACTGCCCCATCTAAACCTTTTTGTGTAATACGTCCTACGCCAATGCCACCATCTATAGTAATTTCATTGCCTTCTTGCCATTTCACAGTGGCATAAATCATCATCCCATGTGTGGCATCCACATCATCTCCACCATCTTTTTGAATCGCACAAGTAACGCTATCTGCCTTCCTTGTAATGTGATGTACTTTTAGATTTAAGACGATGCCCTTAGGCGTATCAATTTGTACTTCTTCGATATCTTCACCAGTGAGCAGCATAAGCGCTGCCGCTTTGGCAGCACCTGTGGCACTACTTCCTGTTGTATATCCTCTACGATATTTCTTCCCGTCTACATATACGAATTCTTCCATTGTCTTCTCCTTGAAGCCTAAGTCTGATTATAGACTATATACGATTGCATTAATGATAGCTGCTGCTAAGTTGCTGCCACCTTTACGTCCTTTCGAAAGAATATATGGAATATCTGTTTGTTCTAAAGCATCTTTCGATTCAGCGGCGCCAACAAATCCTACAGGTACGCCTACTACCGCATCTACATCTAATCTCCCTTCAGCTTTCATTTCCATTACTTTATAAAGTGCTGTAGGGGCATTTCCTAATACGAAAATTTTACGTCCTTCCTGAGCTGCCGCATATTCTACTGCTGCCATAGAACGTGTCATTTCTTTTTCCTTTGCCATGGCACTTACTGTTTCATCACTTACATAACATTTTACTTCTACACCTAATGCTTTAAGTCTTGTTTTATTGATCCCACTTAAAGCCATGTTTGTATCTGTATAAATTGTTGCACCATTTAAAAGGGCATCTTTAATGGATTCTACTGCTGTTTCAGAGATTTTAAGAATATCTAAGTATTCAAAGTCTGCTGTTGTATGAATAGCACGTTTAATAATTTTTTCTTCTACTTCGTTTTTAAATTCATATCCTGGTCTCATTTCATCAATAATGCCTTGAATAATTTCAAAGCTTTTTGTTTCAATGGCCATTGGATTTTTAATATAACTCATGTTTTAATTCCTCTTTCATTGCTGCTATAAGCTGATTATTCTCTATTTTACTTTTAACTGCTACGCGGATAAAATGTTTATCTAACCCTTTAAAATTAGAAGCATCTCTTATAAGCAGATTATGTTTTTCAAATAAACTCAATTTAAGTTCACTTGCCGTCTTTTCAAGTAACTGTATTAATATAAAATTAGTTGCTGTTTCATATACTTTAAGCCCTTTAATCTCATTTAAAGCACTGAGCATACGTTCACGTTCTTTAATAAAGTAAGCTTTACTTTCTTCAATATAAACTTTATCTTCTAATAGCTTAGGTGTTAAAGCCTCTGCAAAACTGTTAACTGTCCAAGGTTCTTTATAATCATACATGGCTTCTAATAATGCCTTATTACTAGTCACGCCATATCCTAATCTTAAGCCCGGAAGCCCAAAGAATTTAGTAACAGCTTTAATAATGATTAAGTTCTTATATTCACTTATTTTATTTACTAAGCTTAGCTGTCCCTCTTCTGCCACAAACTCCATAAAGGTTTCATCTACAATCAAAAGTTTTTCTTTTGCTTCTAGAATTTTTATAATTCCTGTAAGGTCTTGTACATGCCCTGTAGGATTATTTGGATTACAGATAAATAAAGCATCTATTTCATCTAAGCTTAATACAAGTTTTGCCTGATCTATTTCAAATGTATTTCCTACTTCAGTTAAATACAAATCTTTAATTTGCATCCCACTTAATCGACTGCTACGTTCATACTCCGAAAAGGTAGGATTCATTACACCTAATGTGCCACCTTGTAACTTATTGTTTAAAGCTTTCATAAGTAAATACATGATTTCCGTTGCACCATTACCTACTATGATTTCTTCCGCCTTTACACCTAAATATGCAGCAATAGACTTTCTAAGTGCTGTATAGTGAATATCTGGATAAGCCTTAGCATTTTGTAAAGCTTCGTTTAATATTTCTTCTAAGCCTTCTGGTACCTTGGGATTAATATTAGAACTAAAATCAATAATCTCCTTTGGATGCTTACCATATAAGCTTGCCATCTCTTCTACATTGGCACCATGTCCTAATGCTTTCATTCATTTTCTCCTTCTTACCTTAAGTATACTTTAAAGCATACTTAAGCCTACTTTTATGCCAATAAAAATAATTAAAGCTACAATTGATGTCACATACATTAGTTTATTGGTTCTTACAATATCTTCACGCTGCGTTTCACGTTTTTTATCACCAATGGTTGGTTTGTAAATCACTTCACCAAAGTATATATTTGTCCCACCTAATTGAATGCCTAATGCCCCTGCTACTGCGCCTTCTGGATAAGCACAATTAGGACTTTTATGATTTTTACGATCTCTTATAGCAATCTTAATGCAGTCCTTTGCACTATAATGCAAGATAAAACTTGCAATCATCATCAAAAATGCTGTAAGTCTTGCAGGAATATAATTGGCTACATCATCAATCTTAGCTGAAGCAAAGCCAATATCACCATACTTCTCATTTTTATAACCTACTGTAGAATCTAAAGTATTAATCGCCTTGTAGGCGAAGGCTAAAGGCGCCCCACCAATACAAGCATAAAATAATGGTGCAATAATACCATCCGTTGTATTTTCTGCAACGGTTTCTACTGTAGCACGCACAATCTCACCTTCATCTAACTGCGTTGTATCACGTCCTACAATATAAGAAAGCTGTTTTCTAGAAGCTTCTATATCTCCTGTTTCTAAAACTTTATAGATTTTAACAGCTTCGTCTTTTAAGCATTTAGTTGCTAAAGTCGTATAGATTAAAAATGCATTGACTCCGAAAGCTACTACAGGATGAATATCCGCTACCTTCACAATGCTCCATACAACTAAATAAGTCATACCTACTGTCACAAACCATAAAACAAAGCCGCCTATCTTAAGGGCTCTTTTACTTTTTGCACACTTTCTCACTTTATCTTCTACAAAACGAATCAGCTTCCCTATAAAACGTACTGGATGTGGAAATTCATAAGGATCTCCAAATATTAAATCTAATATATATCCTACAACTATTTGTAAACTTGCCATATTTATCTCACACCTCTATTTAAAAAATGCGCAAGTGCTTCTAAGTTACTATAGAAGTGAATGTGCAAATATGCAGCTAATGTATTGCCTTTGCTATAGCCTCCACGCCATTTATCTTCTTCTTTAACGTTAGCACCTTTTTGCATAATATAAACGCCTTGCTTCTTACTTTCAAACTCTGAATGGTGGAACTCATGTCCTCTTAAAGTTTCACCTACCTTTGAAAGAATAGTTTCTTCTTGGGCTATGCCATAGCAATAGCCAAAACGTTTAAGTGATTTTGTCATACGGCTTACCCCTTCAAAAATTCCCACCATCTCATAATAGTTTTCATCGTAGTCTATTAAGCCATCTCCTAAATACATTAAACCGCCACATTCTGCATAAATTGGTATGCCTGCTTCATGGGCTTTTTTAATGGCCTCACGCATCGCCTCATTAGCTGCTAATTCTTTTCCAAAGACTTCTGGGAAACCACCGCCAATATAAATATAATCACATTCTGGTAACGCTTTATCATATAATGGGCTAAAGTTTACAATTTCAAGCCCTATATCTTTTAGTAAGTCTAAGTTGTCTGCATAATAGAAGTTAAATGCCTTATCTTGAGCAATAGCAATTTTCTTACCTTTCACTTCTACAAGCTTACTTAAACCAAACTCAGGTTTATAATCCGTCTCGACATCTTCTGTTTCGCAAAGTTCTAGAAGGCGATTAATATTAATATATTTCTCTATTTCTGCCCCTAAGCTTTGGAACTTATCATCTAAGGCTTCCATTTCGTCACTTGGTACAAGCCCTAAGTGCCTAGATGGTAAACTAAAGTTTTCATTTGGAGGGAAGTAGCCTAATACTTCTACCCCGCAATATTTCTCAATAGATTCCTTAACTAATTTGTAATGTCCTTCTGTACGTACGTTATTGGCAATGACGCCACATATATTAAGTTCTGGATCTATTTGCTTATAACCAAGTACCATAGCTGCACTAGAAGCTGCCATAGCCTTAGCATTGATGACAAGGATGACTGGGATATTTAATAATTTAGCCATACTGCTGCTGCTACAGTTATTAATATCTGTGCCCTTTCCATCATATAAACCCATTACGCCTTCTACCACGCTGATATCTGCATCTTGTTTGGCTCTATTAAATAAGTACTTTAACTTTTCCTCTTCTAACATATAAGCATCTAAATTTCTAGAGGCACGTTTTGTAATATGGGTGTGATAAGCTGTATCAATATAATCTGGTCCCACCTTATAAGGCTGTACCACCATATTTCTATTTTTAAGTGCTTGCATAATCCCTAATGATATAGTTGTTTTACCTACACTACTATTTGTACCAGCAATTAATATTTTCTTAGATTGCATTGCTATTCTCCTTAAGCCCTAAAATCTCATAAACAGCTGCCATATCCATATTTTCTCTTACAACTGCTGCTAACTTATCATATTCGCCTTCTTTAAATTCAGCATATGATCCTACTTCACTTTGCACATCCTCTAAGTTTTTCTCACGGCGGATAATATTTAATAAACCTCTTAAGAACTCTGCTTCATCAAAGATTCCATGCATATAAGAACCAATAACATTCCCTTCTTCATTTATACAGCCTTCTAAATAATTTACAGTTTCACCTAAACTATTTTCGATAGTTAAAAGTTCCTGACATGGGCCAGTCTTCTTGCTTACTCCCATATGAATCTCATAGCCTTTTACAGCTTTTCCACCAAGCTCTTTAAGAAAGCCTGGTAAGTTTTCATTAATCTTACCAATTACCTGTGTTGTTACCTTTTCTTCTGCAAAAGTAGTCTCCATATTTAATAAACCAAGTCCATAGCATTCCTTATACTCCCCTTCTACACCTTCTGGGTCATAAATCTTTTGTCCCAACATTTGGTAACCACCACATACACCCCAGATTAACTTACCTTCTTTTTGAAGTTTATGAATCTCAATATCCAGTCCGCTTTCTTTTAAATACATTAAGTCAGCAATGGTATTTTTACTTCCTGGAATAATAACCATATCTGTCTCCCCAATCGATTCACCACGTCTTACATAACGTAGATTTACATCCTCTTGAGTTTCAAACATATTAAAGTCAGTGAAGTTTGAGATATGTGGTAAATAAATTACAGCTATATCTATTGGCTTTGATTTACTACGTTTATTGTTGAAGCTACTTGATAAACTGTCCTCATCTTCTAATTTAAGATATGTATAAGGTATAACCCCTAAAACCGGAATCTTAATAATATCCTCTAACATTTTAATTCCTGGCTCTAAAATTGTTTTGTCCCCACGAAATTTATTAATAATCACACCTTTTACACGTTTACGTTCTTCCTCTGTTAAAAGCATAATTGTCCCTGCTAAAGATGCAAATACTCCGCCGCGATCAATATCCCCAATTAAAATAACAGGTGCATCTGCAATTTCTGCCATTCCCATATTAACGATATCTTTATCTCGTAAGTTAATTTCTGCCGGACTTCCTGCTCCCTCTATTACGACCACATCATGCTTGCTGCTAATGTCCTCATAAATCTCACGAATCATCCCTGCAAGCTCTGGTTTAAACTCATGATACTCTCTAGCGTTCATATTCTTATAAACCTTACCGTTAATGATTACCTGAGATTTACGATCTGAAGATGGTTTTAATAAAATAGGGTTCATACATACTTGTGGTTTCATTCCTGCTGCTTCTGCTTGAAATACCTGAGCACGTCCCATTTCTAATCCTTCATCTGTAATATATGAATTCAGGGCCATATTTTGTGATTTAAATGGAATAGGCTTTAAACCATCTTGCTTAAATATTCTACAGAACGCTGCTGTTATAAGACTTTTTCCTGCATCAGAACACGTTCCTTGGAACATAATACATTTACTCACGTTTGATTCTCCTTTAAATATTTTTATTTTCTATACGAAAAAAGGCCCCAAAAAGGGACCTTCTATTTATATATGCGCACAAAGACATAGCTATTATCTTACTACATATCTAAATTTCTCTCCCACCGAAAGCAATATTTCTTATTTTAGGTAGGTCTCCTGGCTTATGCTTCATCAATATGTTTTCCTTCCCAAGAATATTCTCAGTGGTTTATAAACATATCTCGTCATATACAGTAGCGGGGGCTGCAGTGTTTCACACATTTCCCTGTTACGAAAGCACACTTATTAGTTAAATAATAATGTCTTTACACCTAAAACGCATTTATTCATTTGTAATTCTATTCTAGCATACATTAAATATATTTCAAACACCCTCTGTTCTTTTATCCATTACTTACCGTTTTTCCTATTGTTATACGCTTCACATGCATTTATACTTCTGTATATTATATCTATTAATTATTCGAATACTGTTGTATAATTTAAAATATTTATTATTGTATCTAAGTTTTAGTAGGGGGTGAAACTAGACGTGAATAACCAACTCCATCCAGTATATACGATTGGTTTCTTTACTACAGGAGTTGAACTTGAATATTCTACAATTCTATTTCAAGCTGTTTCTAAAGTAGCCAAAGAATATCAAGTAAACTTAGTAAATTTTTTAGGTGGTTCTCTAAATCCAGATTTCTCATTTCAACAATATAAACACCAATATCAATGTAATGTTGCCTTTGATTATGCTAACCAAGATGTCTTAGATGGTATTATTTTAGCTTCCGGTGTACTTTCTTCTTTTTTAAGTCCAACGGAATATCGTCGCTTTTATTCTAAATTCAGACCTATTCCTATGGTAAGTCTTGGTTCATTTGTTGAAGATGTACCTAGTGTCTATACAGATAACAAAGCTGTATTAAAAGAACTTGTCTCACATCTTATTACAAAGCACCACAAGAAAAACATAGCTTTTTTATCTGGTCCAAGTAGTAACTGTGATGCTTTAGACCGTTACTTAGGTTACAAAGAAGCACTTTACGAAAACAATATTCCTTTTCGTGAAGATTACATACGCATTGGAGATTTCACACCAGATTCTGCAATAGAAGCGGTAAAGGTGCTCTTCGATCAAAGCACGCTTCCTATTGATGCAATAGTTTGTTCTAATGACTCCATGGCACTTACTGTACTTAATGAACTTCAAAAACGAGGTATTAAAGTTCCAGAGGATGTAGCTATAACAGGATTTGATAATATTCACACCTCTGCTTATTGTGTGCCTAGCTTATCAACCATTGAACAACCTTTAGAAGAATTTGCACGAAACGCCTTTGAATTGCTTCTTAATCAGATACAAGGTAAAGCCGTAGAAAATAGACTTATTCCTTGTAAACTTATCATCAGAGAATCTTGCGGCTGTAATTTCTTCTCTGCACCTATGTTAGGTCCTATTTCTGATATTGAAGGTGCTAAATTACTTGCTGATTCACTCCTATCACAGAGTGTTTATTATTTACCGGATTCTACAATTCCTAAACTTCAGGAATTTGTTATACTTATATATTCATTACTATTTTTATCACCAGCACAATTTCCTACACCTAGAGACTGTACAAATCTTTTCTTAAAATGTAAAAACGCCTTATCACCATCTTTAGCTACGACACTTAATCTGAAACATTTCTTAGCCTCTCTAAAAAAAGATTGGCTACTTAGATGTGATGATATCTCTAAGGTAGGTTTTATCAACAATTTATTTGAAAATCTTACAGATGATTTATTTAACGATTCATTAAAGTACTATGGTCATAAAACTAATCGTGTTACCAATAATTTTGCTTTTATTCGACAAGTACTTTTATCTATTACACATAATATTGCCGATCAACATTTGCAGCTTTCTTCTATTGTAGAAAATCTGATTGCTTGTGGTATTCATACTTGTCTTGTTTACCTTTACAATCAAGGCATTACCCACCACCTAACAGATAAATGGCAAATGCCAGAGACACTCTATTTATATATGGGTTATATAGATGATAAAATAATTGATACAACCCATGAAATACCACCTCTAACACCTAATGAAATCGTAACGCATGGCCTCACTAATCGTGACCACCCTTATACTTCTTTTATTCATTCCATATTCTTTGGTAATGAACAACTTGGTATCATTGTGTTAGAGATGCCTTCAGACAACTATGATCTCATTGAAACACTTACACTAGAACTTGGCTGTGCACTTAAGCTTTCTTCTACCTTTAGAATAGAAAAAAGTACTAAGAATAGATTAGAAACCCTTTCCCAAACGGACGAGCTTACAGGACTTCTTAATCGCCGTGGTTTCTTTACTAAAGCCATAGCTAGTTATAATCTAGCCCAGACGCAAAAACGCAAAGGAATTCTATTCTATGCAGATATGGACGGCCTTAAAACTATTAATGATACTTACGGGCATAGCGAAGGTGACTTTGCTATTACAACTATGTCCAAAATCTTTAAACATGTCTTTAAAGATTCTGATACTCTCATTGCACGTATGGGTGGTGATGAATTTATTATCTTCTGTCTTGATAAAGATGAAGGCTACATAGAATTCATTTCAACACAAATTGAGGTTATTTGTAAAAACTTTAATATCACGCATCGTAAATCTTATACCTTTAGCATTTCTATAGGAGGAGTTCCTTTCTCTAGTAATAGTAATCCTAGCTTAGAAGAACTTCTTAAGGCCGCGGATAAAAAACTTTATGGAATCAAAAAACTAAAGAAAGAACCTGTTACTCTTTCTGAATAAATATAGGTATACCTATTAAAAGGGTGTCTAGAGATCAATAATTTCTAGACACCCTTTTAATTTATGTGACTATTCTTCTATAAAACTTTACTAAAGAATAATTTCGTTCTTTCTTGTTGTGGATTTGCAAATACCTCTGCTGGAGCACCCTGTTCAATGATTTTTCCACCGTCCATAAATAACAATCTGGTTCCTACTTCTTTGGCAAAGCCCATTTCATGAGTTACAATCATCATTGTCATACCTTCCTCGGCTAATTCTTTAATAACCTCTAATACCTCTTTAACCATTTCTGGGTCTAATGCAGAAGTGGGTTCATCAAATAACATAACCTCTGGCTTCATGGCTAATGCTCTAGCAATAGCAATACGTTGTTTTTGCCCACCTGATAAAGTATTTGGATACACATCTGCTTTATCCTCGAGTCCAACCTTACGCAGTAGCTCCATCCCTATTTCATCTGCCTCTTTCTTAGAAAGTTTCTTAAGTTTAATAGGTGCTAAAGTAATATTTTCAAGTACTGTCATATGAGGGAATAAATTAAAATGTTGAAATACCATTCCTACTTGTTGACGTACTTTATTAATATTAATATCTGGATCTGTGATATCTAAATTATTAATTAAAATATGACCAGAAGAAACTTCCTCCATTTGATTGATACATCTTAGATAAGTTGATTTTCCTGAACCAGAAGGGCCAATTACTACAACTACTTCTCCCTTTTTTACATAGTCATTAATTCCTTTTAAGACTTCTAGAGAGCCATAACTTTTATATAAGTCTTTAATTTGTATCATACGCTGCCTCCTAGTTTTTGCTATTCAACTTTTTCTCGAGTTGTTTCATAAATAATGTAAGTGTTCCTGTAATCAGTAAATAACATACAGCTACAATTAATAATGGTTGTGCTGCATTATATGTCCTACTAATGATGATATTTCCTGCACGTGTTAAGTCCATCCCACCAATATATCCTACAATAGAAGTTTCTTTAATAAGTACGATAAATTCACTTACAAAGGCTGGTAACATTTGTTTGAAAGCCTGTGGTAAAATAATGTTTTGCATTGTTTGTGTATATGTAAAGCCAAGAGAACGTCCTGCTTCCATCTGACCTTTATCAATACCTTGAATACCTGCACGAATAAGCTCAGACATATAAGCCCCACTATTAATACCGAAAGCAAGTCCACCTACCCAAATACGATATTCAGAAGGTACGCCTGCACATACAACTGTCCATAAAAAGATAACTTGAACAGTTGTTGGTGTTCCCCTGATAATATACACATAAGCACTTGCAATATATTTCAAGATTATTTGTATACCGCGAAGCATACACCATAAAAATCCTGTACGTTTAGTTGGTTTAATAAAACCAATAAGTGCTACAATCACACCAATAATTAATCCTACAATAGCCGCAATGATTGTAAGCCCTAATGTCCATAAGATTCCATTTAAAATTAATTGATAAAAAGCTTCATCAAAGAACGTACTATAAAAATCAAAGTTTTGTTGCCCCAATAAGTGATAAAAGAAATTCTCCATACTGCTGTACCCCATTAACTAATTTATTTATCATTGCTCTTTAAAGTATTTTGCATACATTTCATCATATTTCCCATTTGAGTGAAGTTCTGCTAAAGTCTCATCAATAACTTCTTTAAGTTCTATTTTTCTTCAATAAATGGTACTTCTAAGATTTTAATTCCTTTTTGAGCTTCTACCATACGTTTGGCTGGCTCTTCATCAATAACAACTGCTTCTACTTTTCCATTTACAAGGTCCATAACAGCTAAAGTTCCTTTATCAAAAGGTACACATTTTATATCTTTTTCTTTACTAACAACTTCTTCCCCCGTAGTACCTAATTGTACCCCTACTGATTTACCTTTTAAATCTTCAGCCTTTTTAATTGATTCATCTTCTTCTTTAACGATAATAACTTGTTTTGATATAAAATATGAATCTGAGAAATCCACTTGTTTAAGTCGTTTCTCATTTATAGTCATACCTGCTGCTACAAAGTCTACACTTCCTGCATCAAGTTGTGCAAGTAATGACGCAAACTCCATATCTTCAATCTTTAATTCTTTTCCTAATTTTTCAGCTATCGCTTGTGCTATTTCCACATCAAAGCCTACAATTTCTGTTCCTTCACGATATTCAAATGGTTCAAATTCCGCATTTGTTCCCATGACAATATACTGTTTATCTGTTCCCTTTGAGCTAGCTTCTTGACTTTGACCATTGCCACAGCCAACTATCATCCCCATTAGTAAAGCCCCTGTAGTTAATACTGTTAATGCTTTTAATAACTTACTCTTTTTCATAAAATCGCCCCTTTAATATGATGTATTCTTATTATCATCCTAAAATTCTTAACAAATTATATTTTTTTAAAATATTATTTTTATTGTTATGAATAAGTATACATATATATGAATTTATAGTCAACGATTTTATTTAAACTTTTTA
>USPX01000004.1 GCA_900556665.1 uncultured Eubacteriales bacterium | reverse complement strand
TAGAACTTCAGCCTTCCAAGCTGACTACGTGGGTTCGATTCCCATCACCCGCTCTAATTACTAAAGTGCTATAAAACTAATTAGTTAGTTTTATAGCACTTTTTTAGTATATAAATCATTTTTTAGAAGGAAACTTAAGAATTATTACTGCAGGGCAGGTGTCCCAGCATCATATTGAGCAGTTTAATAAAATTTATCCGAATGTAGAAGTAGAATCTATATATTTATTAGAGTATGAAAAAGAAACTATGAATATGATTGAATCAGGGGATTATGGGGATGTACTTTTAATACCTGATTGGATTACGTATGGTCAGTGGGATAAATATTTTCAACCATTAGGTGACTATGATAAGCTTTCACAAAAATATTTGTTCATGGATAATAAAAGAATAGGTGATAAGGTTTATGGAATTCCTATACGTGGTAATGCACAAGGAATAGTGTATAACAAGAAGGTATTCGCAGAAGCTGGCATTACAAGAGTTCCTACTACAATGAGTGATTTTATTAATGCATTGAAGTTAATAAAGGATCATACAGATGCCATTCCGTTTTATACTAATTACAATACCCCATGGTCTTTACCAGTATGGGCAGGGTATGCATTTGGAGCAATGTCTGGAGATGAGGATTATAGATATAATACATTTGCATGGGAAAAAAATCCTTTTGAAGAAGGGAAGAATAATTATAAAGTCTATAAATTATTATATGACATTGTAAATCAAGGACTTTGTGAAGAAGATTTTTCAAATAGTAATTGGGAAAATTCTTTGAGAATGATTACTAGAAATCAAATAGGGGCTATGGCGGCAGATTCATGGGCATTACAAATTATCAAAGAGAATAGTGAGAATCCAGATAATATAGGATATATGCCTTTCCCTAATAACATTCAAGGTAAGCAATATATGACTATTGGTGCAGATTATGCTATTGGGATTAGTAATAATAGTAAGAATAAGGAAGCAGCACGTGCTTGGATAGATTTTATGATACAGTATTCTGGTTATGCAGAAGAAAGTTATTCTGTATCAATCGTAAGAGGTGCCCCTTTACCAGAGTGGTTAAATGGATTTGATAATGTAGAATTTATAGTAGATAATCCTTGTAGGGATAAAAATGGTTATATACTTGGATTATTAAATGAACCGTTACCGTTACAAGATAGAGAAAGAATGGTACGTGTAATAGAGGCCGCTAAGGGAATAAGTGGAGAGTCGTTTGATGATATTATGGAGGACTGGAATAGACTTTGGGAATCTGCCAGACCTAATTTAGAAAACGATATAAATAAATTAGATATTCTTAATGGTGAAGCAGAGTTGGATACTTCTTTTGATATATTCTTTTCAGAAAAAGAACAAGAATATATTGATCATAATGAAATAATAAGAGTAGGATACATAGAAAATCTTAGTCCGCTTCAGTACAAAGAAAATGGGGCATTTTTAGGTATTGTAGCTGATGTTTTTGAGTTTATTAAAGAAAAGACTCATTTAAATATTTCATATAAACCGTTTACTTCATATAGTGAATTAATAGAAGCTTTAGAATTAGGTAAGATAGATATTATTGCAGGAATAGAAGAATCAGATGAGTATAAGGAATCACTCATTTATTCAAAGGATTATTTAGAGTATATAGATGTAATAGTTAAGCAAAAATCAGCTCTTAATAATAATTCCAGCGATATAAGAGTTGGTATGCTAAATGGGATGATTAGTAACAATAAGTTTGATCTTGAAAAAGCTACAATTATTTATTACGATACGCTTAAAGAGTGTATAGAAGCTGTTAATAGTAAGAAAGTAGATATTACTTTTAGTAATTACTATACGATTAATGAATTGCTTAGAGAAAAAAATTATAAAAATCTAGTTATTCAACCGCTAACAAAGCAAAGTAAGTATGCAATGGCTTTTAGTGTAAATACAGATCCAAGATTAGTAGGAATCATTAATAAAACAATTTACAGTATGACCCAAGAGCAAAAGCAGGTCATTATATTTAATAATACTCAAGGTTCCTATAAACCACCTACTCTAAGGAATTTAGTAGAAGCTTATCCAATGATGGCACTTTTTATTGTTATTGTAATAAGTTGTATTATTATTGCGACAGTATATTATCTAATGAATCTGCAAATATCACATAATAGGATATTAGCAATTAATGCGAGAAAGTATGAACAATTAGCTGAGATTGCAGGAGAATATATCTTTGAATACAATTATAAGCAAGATAAAATTGAGTTTAGTGAGAAGTTGAAGGAGCAACTTAACATTAAAGATTTAGGCAATGATGTAAAATCTTATTCAGAGCAAAAAGAGATTTTAAAAGTAATAGAAGCTATAAAAAGTACAAGTCATAATAAAGATGAACAAACGCAGGTTAAGTTAGCATTAAAAAATGATACACCAGAATGGTATCGTATTATTTATTCTATTATTTATGATGAACATAATACACCATTATTTATGATTGGGAAGTTAAGAAGTATTCAAAAGGAAGTAGAGGAAAAAGCTTTTCTGGAACAACAAGTAGAGAGAGATCAATTTACGGGTGTATATAATAAAAATGGGTTTTATAAAATAATAGATAAAGTACGTAAGCAACCTTTAGAAGAAGGTATTTCAGCACTTTGTATGATTGACTTAGACCATTTTAAAAGTGTAAATGATACTTTAGGACATAGTATAGGAGACGAACTGATCTTAATGCTAACAAATCATTTAAATCATATATTTAAAGATGAAGCAATTATTGCACGTTTTGGTGGAGATGAATTTATGATTTATATTAAAAATGCAGATAATATATTAGGTATATACAATAAAGCTAGAGATTTATGTCACAGCATGGATACAGTTATAACAGATGAAGAGAAGTCTTGTAAAGTATCAATTAGTATGGGGATTGCTATAGATACAAGGAAGATAAGTTATGAGAAACTATTAGAGGCAGCTGATAGGGCCCTTTATGAAGCTAAGAAAAACGGAAGAAATCAATATGTAGTTTATACAAATCATGAAGAGAGATAGAGATTGATGTACTTATAGTATTAATATAATTGTATGTAAATGCTAAGAGGGTATCGCAAGGTTAATAATAATTTTGCGATGCCCTCTATTTTTTATTATTTATATGAGAATATTATATAGCTAAAAAATGGTATTATAAGAATAAAAATACAGCATAATGCATAAAAAATAAATAATACTTGATTTTATGCATAAAATAGATTATTATATGATTAATTATACATCTTGTATACAGGAGAATTTAATAGATAGGTAGAGGTGGAGGAGAATGAAGTCAGTAAAGAAATTAGCATCATTAGGATTAGTAGGATTAACAATGTGTGTGGCACCAATGAATACATTAGCTTGTACAGGCTTTGTGGCAGGAAAAGATATTACAGCAGATGGCAGCATACTTATGGGAAGAACAGAAGATATTGGTGCGGCTTATAACAAAAATTTTGTAGTAGTTGAAGCGGCTCAATATAAAGCTGGAGATTACTTTGAAGATTTAAATGGCTTTAAGATCGGGCAACCTAAAAAGGCTTATAAATATACAATGGTACCAGATGTTCCAGAACATGAAGATGGGATATATGGAGAAGCTGGAATCAATGAGAAAGGTGTAGCTATGACAGCAACTGTATCAGCCACACCTAATGAAGCAGTAGGCAAATATGATCCTTTATTAGAAAATGGGTTAAGAGAAGCAGCTATGTTAAGCGTCGTATTACCACGTATTAGTTCAGCTAGAGAAGGGGTAGAAGTTCTAGGAGAAGTGATTACTAAGTATGGGGCAGCAGAGGGGAATATTGTCATGTTTGCAGACCAAAATGAAGCATGGTATATGGAAATCTTAAGTGGTCATCAATGGGCAGCTGTAAAAGTGCCAGATGATAAATATGCAGTGATTCCAAACTGCTTTATGTTAGGTTACATTGACCTTGAAGATAAAGAAAATGTTATGACTTCAAAAGAGCTTATTAGCTTGCCAAAAGAAAAAGGCTTCTTAAAAGAAAAGGATGGCAAATTCCATTTAGCCTTAACTTATGGAGAAACATTAAAAGATGGTAATCGTTCTCGTGCATGGGCTGGACAACATTTACTTTCAGCGTCACAAAATACAGCATATGATAGTGAAGTTTTTGAGTTATTTGTGACACCAGATAAAAAGATAAGTTTAGAAGATGTAATGGCATTACAACGTTATCGTAATGAAGGAACAGAATATGATGTAAACTTACCAGGAAACGAAAACATTCGTCCTATTGGAACAGAAAGACAAGCAGAATGTCATGTATTTCAAATGACAAAAGACTTACCTAAAGAGGTAGGTGGCGTAATGTGGCTTGCAATGGGAAATTCAGAGCACTCAGTATACTTACCAAGCTACAACTTAATAACAGATACATATGCAGCTTATAAGGTACAAGGTGAAGATTACAGCAAAGATTCAGCTTACTGGTCATTTAGAGGATTATCAACATTAGCTGAAATAAATCGTGAAGCTTATGGGAAAGGTGTAAGAGAGTTTTGGGATGCTTATCAAGCGAATTTAATTACAAATCAAGCTAAATATAATGAAGAAGTTACATCACTTTATAAAAAGAGTAATAAAAAAGCAGAGAAATATGCAACACAATTAAGTATGGGAATTCAAAAAGAAGCTGTAGATAAGGCAAATAGTGTATATAATGAATTAATGACTAAAATAGCAAGTGATAGAAGTACAACACCTAAGAAGGAATTCGTATCTAATACAAGTCCACAGGCGAAAGTTTATTAAGAGGGTGTCGCAAGGTTAATAATAATTTTGCGACACCCTCTTCAAGGCTAAATTGTCATTGTCATAATTTCTTCTAAGGAATAACCTTTAACTTCAGGTGGGCGGCCAATAATGATTAGGTTTACGTTTAATTTTTGTGCGCTCATTACCTTTTCCATGAACCCACCTACATCACCGGAATCTTTAGTGAGTAAATAATCTGCCTTTGTATGCTGAATAATAGCTTCATTAAGTGCTTCTGAGAACGGCCCTTGCATACCAATGATGTGTTTGGCATCAAAACCTAACTCATAGCAATGAGCAATTACACTAGCAGTTGGGAGTACTCTAGCAAAAACACGAGTATTATAGTCTGGTAGTGCACAGAGTTTATGAAGCTCCTTACTACCTGTAGTGGCTAAGATAGGCCCAGTAGTTGTCTTTAAAAACTCTACAGCTTCCTCCATAGAATCTACGTAAACCATATTGTCTGTACATGTTAAGGCTGTGCTTGGCCTAATAATACGATAATATGGTAAATCAGCCTTTTTAGCAGCTTTTTGAATATTTTCAGAGACGATAACTGCATAAGGATGTGTGGCATCAAATACACAATCAAAATGATGTGATTGAATCAGTTCATAAATTTCATCTGAATCTAAACGTGTAGATGAAACTGTTAAATTTTCATGCCCAGGTAATAAAGTTTTACCATATTCAGTAGCGACACAGACGTAGAGATGAGCATTTTGTGTAAGTAAATATTGTGTGAGATTACGGCCTTCAGTTGTGCCAGCAAATATTAAGTATGATTTAATAGTATTCATAACTCCTCCTAAAAGTAGTAAACTTAATAAATAACAATTATTCTAACATATTTTAAGAGGTGAGAGGAAGAGTCATATAAGTTTATAAAACTTATCAATAATAGAAGAATGTATTGAAAGGCTTTTTATAAATATAATTAGAGAGATATAGTATAATAAGAAAAGATAAAAAGAAGATAAAAGGTGGTAGGAGAGATATGAATAAACTGTTAGTTGTTGTAGATATGCAAAATGATTTTATTACAGGTAGCTTAGGCACTAAAGAAGCAGAAGCTATCGTAAACAATGTTAAAAATAAGATTAAGGTATATAGAGAAAATCAAGATGAAGTGGTTTATACAAGAGATACACATGGACCAAATTATTTAGAAACAATGGAAGGGAGTAATTTACCTGTGGTGCACTGCATAGAAGGTACATGGGGCTGGGAGCTTGAGGCACATATAGAGAAGACTAGACTTTTAGGAGATAAGGTGTTTGATAAAAAAACATTTGGAAGTACGCAGTTAGGTGCATATATTGCCAGTAGGTTTGAAGAAGATAACACTCTAGAAATAGAATTAGTAGGCTTATGTACAGATATATGTGTGATTTCTAATGCATTACTTATAAAGGCGTATTGCCCTGAAATCCAAATAAGTGTAGCTGCAAGCTGCTGTGCAGGTGTAACAGTAGACAGTCATAAAAATGCGCTAGAAGCCATGAAGATGTGTCAGATTAAAATAATAGAGTAAATATAAAAAAGGAGTTTCGGCTAAAGTAGCAGACAACTCCTTTTGATTTTTAGAAATTAATTATTGGGCCCTCACATAAATCACGCCTAGAGAACTTGCATAGTAAACATCAGAGTTTATAGAAGGTGGCAAAGAATCTAATGCAGTTGTTATAAGCGTTTCTACTTCTTCTTGGCTAATATTATAGTCGGTACGAATACAGAAAGCTTCGGAAGAAGTAAGCAGCTTAGTTTTAATGATCTGAACAAGCGCCTCTTTTTCATAATAGCTATCAATAAGATGATAGTATTCATAGTCTAAACATCTACTATCTGGAAAATCATTTAGGTGTGCATCTAAAATATAGGCATCGTCTGGAATATAGGTGGAAGCAAGTAAGTATTCAGGCAGATTGAAAATAGCATTAGGGATAAGGTCTGAATCGTTATTGGTAACATCTAGTGTAAGCCAATTACCATTGATATTAACTTTATTCCAAGCATGACCAACACCCTTTAAGTTACCAGTTACAACGATAGAATCAATGCCTGCAAGGTCAGCTAGAAGTTTAAAGGCTTGGGCATAGCCTTTACAGACACAGACTTTATTAACTAATGCACCGTAAGCAGTAAAAGAATCATCATATATAGGATCACAGGCCGCGTAATCATTTTCTTTAGAACTTTCTAGAGCTTCAGTGTCATATATAACCGTATCGCATAAATAATCATTAATCGCACGTTCCTTGTCTAGAACGGACATATCTTTATGAATAATAGTATCAATAATATGAGAAGCAACATCTAATAAATTATTTTGACGTTGTTTTAATTGTTCCTCGGAAACAGTATAAGATATCATGAGATGATTTGTATAAGGATTAAAAGAGAAGGTGTCTATGTTTTGAATGAGTGGATTTTGATATAGTGCTTCTGTAAGGGCATCTACTAAATAAGAGGAATCAGCAGCTTCAGGAAAGTCATCTAAAGGAATATAAGTGTTGCCATTTAAAAGATTATAAGCTAGATATTTACTAAGAGGATTAGTGGCTGTAATGGAAATACGATGATCTAAGTCAAAGGAAGTATCATGAGATGTAGCAGGAAGTTGATTTTCATCTGTCACAGTGATAATAGAGGCTGGACTATTAAAACCAGCAGAAGGCTTAGTAGTTTGTGCGAGTGAAGAAAGAACCCGCTTAAGGGCGTGCTCTGGTGTTTCATCTTGATAGCAAACAAAGTAAAAAACTTGTTCAAATGGTGTGCCTTGAATATGACCTAAAATAGTCATAAGCTTCTTATCAGAGCGAGTGAATTTCTCAGGAATTTTATCATACCCTGTATATTCATCAATAGAATTTAAGTCATAGACAATATCATAGTAAACAGTGGAACCATTACACATTTTAATAGGGAAATCATGAGGAAGTTCCAAGGAGGAAGTATTTAGGGTCTCATAATCTGGAGCGTATGGTAATAGTGCAGCATAATCCTGAGGTTTGATAATTTGACTCATTTCTGATTTGCCATTAGGGCCTTCAGCTATAACGACAAAACCCTCTGTATATATACTAGAATCTGGATGATCACCTAGTAAAAAGTCTACATTAATAGAAATAATGTTATTAGTATTAATGCCAGTACGTGCAGAATTATTGAAGGTAAAATAATTGAAGTCTTTAAAGTATGTATCAGTAGTAGAACCATATAACATAAGCAGTTCATCTTCAGTAATCTCATTATTATAAAGTGAAATAGTATAAATAGAATATTTGTTAGCACCTTCTATAGGTTGCCAAGAAAGCATGGCATAACCATCTGAGGTAGTAGAAAGGTGGACAATAGGTTGAGGTAACTCAGTTTTGATTTTAATAATACTTACAGATTGAGGGGTATCCTGTAAATGCCCTTTTTCATCAAAGTATTTGGCAAGGTATAAAGTACCTATATTACCCCAATTGGCATTTTCACCTGTAGCAGGGAATTCATCTAGTTCTGTATGAAAGAGAGGATAAGGGTTAGGTGCAATACTTACTTTAGTATCATTTACCGTATAAATAGGAGTAGGCTTCCAGACAGGGATTGTAAGCTCTGAATCTAGGAAGAACTGAAACATATCATAGGAATTATAATCGGAAGGTATAGAAAAGCCTACGTCTAGAATAAGCGTTTCATTACGTTCTAGTACATAGACTTGTTTATCAAATTGATAATCATAAGTATTTTGAAATTCCGATTTAATATGAGAAGAGATGGTCTTAGCTGTTTGGGTTAAGAAACAGTAACTAGAGCATGAAGTAAAAAGAAACGTAAGAGATACAATTAAAATATAAGTTAAATAAAACTTAGAACGATGAGGTTTCAAGAGAATCACCCCCTAATTGTACATAGTCAATCATATGCAGTCAGGTATTATAAGATGAGTAAAAAGCTTAGCTTAAAGAATAAAATAATAAAAAAATCGAAAAAAGTACTAGACAAACCTATAAAATATGGATATAATAAATATATCTTTTGCGGGTGTAGTTCAATGGTAGAACTTCAGCCTTCCAAGCTGACTACGTGGGTTCGATTCCCATCACCCGCTCTAACTTAAGGCGATACAAACATTGTTTGTATCGCCTTTTTTGTATATAAAATAGCTTTCTTATAAATTTAATTGGGGGAATTTAGATAATGTTACTTAAAAAAAGATAGTAAATGTATTACAGAAATCATAATAAAAATGGAGGTAATAGATATGAACATTGGAATTATTGGAGTTGGTGGAGTAGGAGGTTACTTTGGAAGTAAATTAGCACGTACAAAGAAAGCTGAAGATCAAATATATTTTATTGCACGAGGTGAACACCTTAAGAAGATTAAAGAAAATGGATTAATTGTAAGAAGCAAAGAAGAAGGGGAGAGCGTATGTCATCCGACATTAGCCACAGATAAGATTTCAGATTTACCCATGTTAGATATATGTCTTATTTGTGTAAAAGCATATGACTTAGAAAATGTATTACAAGAGCTCAAAGGGAAAATAAAAGATACTACACAAATCCTACCACTCTTAAATGGCATAGATATTTATGAAAGAATACGTAAAGTGATTTCTAATGGCTATGTCTATCCAGCATGCGTATATATTGGTACACACATTGGTGAACCTGGAGTAATATGCCAAAATGGTGGACAATGTAAGATCATATTCGGAAAAGACTTTAATAGATTAGATAGTGAAGCAGAATTACTCAGACAAGCTTTAGAAGCAGCACAAATTAACTTTTTATGGACAAAAGAATACCTTGAAGCTATCTGGAGCAAATACATGTGCATTGCCTCATATACTCTAGTAACAGCAGCTTATGATAAAACCATGGGTGAAGTATATGAGGATAAGGCCCTAAGTGAAAAACTATTAGCTATAATGGACGTTATATATAAACTCGCCCAGAAAAAAGGCATTAACCTACCAACCGACTGCGTTAACTCAGCCTATCAAAAAGCCCTAGACTTTCCACACGACACTAAAACATCCTTCCAACGCGACTACGAAAAAAAGCGAAATGACGAACGCCAAATCTTCGGACAAACCCTAATCACCCTAGCCACTCACCACAATATCGACCCCACCCCAGTCCAAGAAGTCTACAACAAACTCGTATAAGGCTATTTTTATCTAAGATCCAGCTTTAACCTAGCCCCCTTCGCCCAAGGACTATATTTATCTAAAGAGAAAGCCGTGGGGAGGTGTGTGAATAAAACTACCTTCGGAGTAATCTCATGAGACTCTTAGTGAAGATAAGTAAAGAGGTTTTAGATGTGCTGTTTGAGCGAAGCGAGTTCACATCGTTTCTTTACTTATCGAACTTAGAGTCTCATAGATTACGGAGAGTGTAGTTATTCACACACCTCCCCACGGCGCCTCCCTTTAGAATAACCTAATATAGTCCGCCAACCACTGAGGATGTGCAGGCCAAGCTGGCGCTGTAACTAAGTTACCATCTACATATGAGCCATCCATAGGAATCTCTATATATTCTCCACCACAAGCTTTAATTTCTGGTGCTACAGATGGATAAGCTGTAAGTTTACGTCCTTGAAGTAATCCAGTAGCTACAAGTAATTGTGGTCCATGGCAGATAGCTGCCACAGGTTTATTATTAATCATGAAATATTTCACCATATCTACAACTTTATCATTAAGTCTTAGGTATTCAGGAGAACGTCCTCCAGTAATAAGAACACCGTCATAATCTTCAACATTTACTTTATCAAAGTCTGCATTGATAGCAAATCTATGACCCGGTTTCTCTGAATATGTTTGATCGCCTAAAAAGTCATGAATAGCAGTTGCGATGGTATCCCCAATTTTTTTATCAGGACATACAGCATCTACTGTATAACCAATCATTTGAAGTGCTTGAAAAGGTACCATTGTTTCATAGTCTTCTGTAAAATCTCCGACTAACATTAAAATTTTTGCCATAGTAAATCCTCCTTAACTTGGTATGTAGATAATTTAGGTATATAAACTATCTTATCTTTATTTCGACACATGATTTATTAAATTTTATGAAAATTAAAAAGTGTTTAAATTTAATTTTGAGTAGTAAATAAAGCTATTAAATGTATGGAAAATAAAAAATAAATTTCTAAAAAACACTGGACAAAGTGTATAAGAAATGGTAATATATCCAAGTACTCGGTTTTGCGGGCGTGGCGGAATTGGCAGACGCACTAGACTTAGGATCTAGCGCCGCGAGGTGTAAGGGTTCGACTCCCTTCGCCCGCATTTGGGTAAAAGCTTTGAATTTTTAATTCAAAGCTTTTTTTGTTTTTATATACATATAAGAAATGTAAAAGGTGTCACATTTGTGACACCTTTTTGCATTTACTAAAGTAAGTCGTTTTCTTTGGCATGAAGTTTACGGTACTGTAAAGGAGATGTATCAAGAGTTTGTTTAAATACACGTCCAAAGTGTGTAGAGTTTGTATAGCCAACAGCAGTTGCGACTTCTAATATACTTAAGTTGGTTGTAAGTAATAATTCTTCACTAGCGCGAATACGTACTGTATTTAAATACTGTGTAAAATTAAATCCTGTTACTTCTTTAAAAGTACGGCATAGATAGTAAGGGTTCATGTAAAATTTTTTAGCAATTAAGTTAAGGGTAATGTCTTCCATGAAATGTTCATTAATAAAAGCTGTTACCTCAGAGATTTTTTTATGTAGGCTACTTGGAAATTCTAAGTAGGTATTTTTGTTTTTAGGAGAAATGCGGCTTAAAGTAATTAATAGTTCAATTAAGCTAATACGTGAGTAAGTGTCAAACCCTTCTAGTTTTTCTTTTTTTTCTTTAAGCATTTTAAAAAGTAATGACTCTATAAAAAGTTGCTCCTTGGGAGAAAGTGTAATGATAGGAGAAGAATTTTTAAAGCAACGAAGTAGGTCGATATCAGTAATGTATTTAGTAAGTTTAGCAATATACTCAGGAGAAAAGTTAATGAGAATACGTTCATAAGCTTTACTACCTACACGTACAGTTTTATGTAAGGTGTAAGTATTAATCACAACGATATCGCCTTTCTTTACATAATAAGACCTATCTTTAAGAAAATAGTAGCGTTCTCCCGAAAGTTGATAGTAAATTTCATAGTGATCATGATAATGGTGTGTGAGCATTGAAGCGGTTTGATCACGTTTTGCATACTCAATAAGATATCCATTTGAATTAATAGGGGACATATTTGAGTCCATTCAAGATATACCTCCATCTATAATAAATCATAATACCTTTATAGAATAACATAAGATGCAAAATAAAAACAAAAAAAGTAGAAAATATTACATTAGTTCAAAAAAAGTAGAGAAAAAATAAGGGGATATAGTACAATATAAATATAGATATAAATATTTTTCAGGGGGACAAAGTAATGAAATTTATGGGTGATTACGTAAAAGATATAAAAATCACATATATTGGAGGCGGTTCAAGAGGTTGGGCATGGCGTCTGATGAGTGATTTAGCAATGGAAGAACAACTCTTAGGAACTGTGAAATTATATGATATAGATTATGAAGCTGCTTTAAATAATGAAAAGATTGGAAATGACTTAGCTAAAAGAGATGATGTAAAAAGTAAATGGATTTATAAAGCAGAAAAAAATTTAGATGAAGCACTAAAGGGTGCTGATTTCGTTATTATATCTATTTTACCAGGTACATTTAACGAAATGGCCTCAGATGTACATGCGCCAGAACAGTATGGCATTTATCAATCTGTAGGTGACACAGTAGGGCCAGGTGGATTAATTAGAGGTTTACGTACAGTGCCAATGTATGCTCAGTTTGCTAAGGCCATAGAAAAGAATTGTCCTAATGCATGGGTAATTAACTATACAAATCCAATGTCTATTTGTATGAAAGCACTTTATACAGTCTTTCCTAAGATTAAGGCTTTTGGCTGCTGTCATGAAGTTTTCCATACACAAACTTTATTAACTCATGCATTAAAAGAGTTAGAGGGCATTGAAGACGTTAAGAGAGAAGAAATCAAAGTAAATGTTTTAGGAATTAATCATTTTACTTGGCTAGATCATGCAAGTTATAAAAATATAGATTTAATGCCTATTTATAAAAAGTTTGTAGATAAATATTATATTGATGGTTATGAAACAGGTAAAACAGGAAACTGGATGAATGATTCATTTACTAGTGCAAACCGTGTGAAGTTTGATTTATTTAAACGTTATGGGCTTATTGCAGCAGCAGGGGATAGACATTTAGCAGAATTCATGCAAGGTAATTGGTATGTAGAAAACCCTGAAACAGTTATGCAGTGGAAGTTTGGCTTAACAACAGTAAGTTGGCGCAGACAAGATTTAGAAGAAAGATTAGAAAAGAGTAGACGTCTAGTAAATGGTGAAGAAGCATTTGAACTTAAGGCTTCAGGAGAAGATGGTGTAAAACAAATCAAAGCGTTACTTGGGCTTGAAGATTTAGTGACAAATGTAAATATGCCAAATCAAGGACAAATCAGCAATATAGGACTTGGCAACATTGTAGAAACTAATGCCCTCTTTAGAAAAGACCAAGTCATCCCACTTATGGCAGGAGAACTGCCAAATGCAATTCAAAGCATTGTTACAAGGCACATTTCAAACCAAAATGCTATTGTGGAAGCCGCACTTACAAAAGATAAAAACAAAGCATTCATGGCATTTGCAAATGATCCATTAGTAACACTTTCATTAGAAGATTCAAGAGAATTATTTAGCCAAATGATTAAAAATACAGAAGCCTATCTAGATTTTTAATGAGGAGCAAGTCAATTGTAATAGTATAATCCAGAAAGAAGGACTATAGAAAGTCCTTCTTTTTGCTTTTAAAAGTAAATGTAATAAAATAAATTAAGAAAATGAACCAAATGGATAGTAAATTACTCTTTAATACAGATGCATCAAATAAAGTGAGAGAGGAGAAGGTACCTTGGAAGAAGAAATTATACAAAGAATGAAAGAAGGAGATAAGGCAGCCTTTGATATGTTTTATGAAAAATATAAGAATGTAGCTATGCATACAGTGTATCTGATTGTGGGAAATAAAGCTGATAGTGAGGATGTTGTACAAGAAAGCTTTATAAGATGTTATGAACATATAAGTGCTTTAAAGCATAACGAGAAGTTTAAAGGTTGGTTTTTTCATATTTTAACAAGGACAGCTTGGGAGTATGGCAAGAAGAAAAATAAAGAAGTGCTACAAGAAGATATGAGTAGCTTTGAGAAACAAGGGGTAGAACCATCAGCAGCTGAGATTACTATGGCAAAAGAAAGGGCAGCCAGCATTATGAGATTAGTAGAGGACTTACCTTTGAAGCATAGAACTGTAGTTGTTTTATATTATTACAATGAGTTTTCTACAAAGGAAATTGCAAAGATAGTAGGTTGCTTAGAAGGAACGGTTAAGTCTAGGCTCTTCACTGCCAGAAGAAAGTTAAAAGAGGCATTATTAAATAGTCAAAATGGAAAGGAGGAAGTATATGATGAGGAGATTAGATTTAGACAAAGAGATTGCAAAAGCGTTTAAACAAGAAGTGGCAGATATGAAAATAGATGATGGGGTAAAGAGAAGGATAGATTATGAACTTATTAATAGAGTGAATAGGGAGGAAAAGAATATGAGAAGTTTTAGAATCAAAAAAGTGGCTATTATAGCTATAGCATGTGCCTTATGTTTAGTGCCAGTTGCCTTTGCAGCAGGACAAGTAACAAGTTTAGTAAGTCATTCAAATATATTTAATAGATGTAAGGATTATTCAAAGCTCGCAAAGCAAGAAGAAAAGCTAGGTTATAAGGTAAATGTAATAGAGGCATTTTCTAATGGTTATAAATTTGATGAAATGGAAGTACAGGATGTTAAGGGGCTAGATGATGCAAATAATGTAGTAGAAACCTATAAAGAGCTATGTGTAGATTATATCAATAAAGATGGAAAATACGTATCATTATATGCAGAGCAAAGATCTGCAGGTGGGGAAGAACCAAAGCCAGTTAAGACTTTACAATGTGGGGATACAACACTTAATTATTATTTGCATACTTATAAATTTGTACCTGAAGATTATGAGCTTACTGAGGAAGATAAGAAGAATGAAGAAAGAGAAGACTATTATATTTCATATGGTAGCGATGAAGTAGAAATTAGTATGATGTCATATGTTACATGGGAAAAGGATGGAGTATTTTATAATCTTTTAGCAAGTGATACAGATATGACAGCTGATGAAATGCTACAAATGGCAACGGAATTATTATAATAGAGTGAGAAGAAGGATTAATATAAAGACTATAAAGGCGATATTGAAAGGGGGGTTATTCTCTTGCAATATCGCTTCTTTTATTTTAGTAGTATCATTATGCTTAAGGAATTGTATCATTTGAAGGTCATTCATAACAAACTCCTTTCCCTTGAAATATAGTAACGCTACAATTATAATACGAACATAGGAAAGAAAAATCTTATATTTCTAAGAAATAATACAAATATGTCAATCTATTTAAATAAAGAACGTGTGGATTTAGAAGGGGTTACTATTTATACAGAGGAAGGTAGAAGCATGATTCCTCTAAAGATAATAGCTCAGTTAACAGGTGCAAAAGTAGATTATGATGCTAAGGCAAAAGAGATACATATTAAAAGTAAGGATAAAAGTATAGTATTAAAAATTAATTCTTCTAAGGCATTAATTAATGATAGGGAAGTGGAAACAATAGCAAAGCCTGTGTTAAGGGGCAATACAGTAATGGTACCACTAAGATTTATAAGTGAGGCTTTAGATGTTTATATTGAATATGATAAAGATAGACAACGTATTTGTTTAAATACACTCAAATATAATGTACCTGATAATATCGTTGAAGGTTATATGCTGGCTATTGATAAAATATATAACGAAGACGAAGGCTTAAATGATAACAGTAAATATATCGCCATAGATACTTCTCATATGAGATATCTTAATAAAGCTGATAAAGCTAAGTTATTAAAACAAATGGAACGTTATGGCATTATTATTGAAGCAACATATAAAGAACTAGAGCAAAGAGGGCTTATTAAGGATCTTTGTTTTGAAGAGGGCATATTAATTGAGATTGATGATTTATCTAGTCAGGAAAATCAGCTTATATTAGATATTAGTAAATGGAAAAGTGGTTTAGGGGCAATAGGATATAATGCGATGGTATTAGAAAAAGAAAATAATATATGGGAGATTACGAAAAAGGGTATTACATGGATTAGTTAGATAAAGAAGATGGGGGAGATAAAATGCAGTTAAAGATGCAGTATGAGGATTTGAAATTATATTTACAATCTAGTGAGATTATAGATTTTGATGGTGCAGCTGGGGAGGAAATAAGAAAAGTAGCAGATGAAATATGGGGTCGTTCAAAGGATACATTAGATTATATAAAGAATGCTTTTGAATATGTAAGAGATGAGATTGGCCATTCAAGGGACATTAAGGGGAAGATTGTAACTTGTAAGGCGTCAGAAGTTTTAGCAGCAAGAGAAGGAATATGCCTTGCAAAATCACATTTATTAGCAGCATTACTACGTTATAAAGGTGTACCAGCAGGATTCTGTTATCAGAGGCTTATTTTAAATGATAAGACTGCACCTTATCTTATTTTGCATGGATTAAATGGCGTCTATATTGAATCATTAAATAAATGGATTCGATTAGATGCTAGAGGAAATAAGGCGGGAGTCGATGCACAATTTTCACTTTATGAGGAACAGATTGCTTTTCCTATAAGACCTGAAAAAGGTGAGGAAGATATACCTATTGTTTTTGCAGTACCTGATGAAAATGTAGTAAAAGCTTTAACAGAGTATAAAACCCTTGAAGATTTATGGGTAAACCTTCCTAAAGAACTTCATAAAATAGATTAAAAAATAATAGAGTCATTTTATTTCACCACATTCTACGGTTCGTAGATGGTTTATGAGTAATATAGGGAGTATACTCATAGCAAAGAAAGGGGAGATATGAAATGACAGCAATATTTCATGAGATTAATTTAAATGAGTGGAAGAGAGCACCTTACTTTGGGCTTTATACAAAGATGATTCCAACTGGATTTAATGTATGTGTGGATTTAGATGTAACGAAGATGTATCAATACTTCAAACAAAAGGGGTATAAGTTTGCAAGTGGTTATCGTTACATTACAATGAAACTCATTAATGAAAGGGAGTACTTTAGAATTGCTTATAAAGATGGAAAACTAGGATATTATGATTATTTGATACCATCCTATGCAAACTTTCATGAAGATGATCAGACAACTAGTGTGATGTGGGTAGATTACAAAGAAACTTTCGGAGAGTTTAATAAAGCGTATTTAGAAGAGCAGGCTAAGTATAAAGATGTACATGGCATTATTGCAAAACCAGAAATGCCACCTGAAAATAGTTGTATGATAGGGGTATTGCCATGGACTTCTTTTACAAGTTATTCACCAGTGCCTTATGCAGCACCAACACAATTTTTCCCGGTGTTAGAAGCAGGGAAGTTTAAGAAGACGGAAGGAAAAATTCTTATGCCATTTTCTATTACGGTCTCACATGCTGTAGTAGATGGATATGGTGTAAGTGAATATTTAGAAGCCTTACAGAGAGCCATGAATGCACCAGAAACGTGGAGTTAATCATAAGATATCTATACTAATTATGAAGAGGTATATAATCTAGTATCAAGAACAATTTATGATACACTATAAAAAGGATAAAATATTAAATAGAGCATAATCATTAAAAATACTTGAGGAAAAGCAGCATGATACGTAATATACAATATAAAATAGACACACAAAATGATGGACAGACGATAGGCATGTTCTTAAAGGAAAAAGAATATTCGAGAGCCATCTTAATTGAACTTAAAAAAACGCCAAAAGGGATTCAGAAAAATGGGTCTTGGGCAGGGGTCAATGAAGTTTTAAAAACAGGAGATATTTTAGAGATTTGCTTAGAGGAAGAAGGCACTTCTGAGAACATTGTACCAAGACCTTTAGACTTTGAAGTTTTGTATGAGGATGAAGATATTTTAGTCATTAATAAACCTTATGATACACCTATTCATCCATCTATTAATAACTATGAAAATACTTTAGCCAATGGAGTAATGCACTATTATAAGGAGCAAGGCAGAGATTATATATTCCGTTGTATTAACCGATTAGATAGGGATACAACAGGGGTTACTATTATGGCTAAAAACGCCATCAGTGCCAGTATCTTATCTAAGCGAATGAAGGAGAGAGAACTGAGCAGAACTTATATTGCTTTTGTAGAAGGCAAGGTAGAAGAAGAAGGCACTATTGATTTGCCTATTGGAAGAGTTGAGGGTTCAATTATTAAAAGGCAAGTAGATGAGATAAATGGAAAGCCTGCCATAACCCATTATCGTAAAGTGGGAGAGACTACAGTGGAAGGCATGCCCGTATCTATTGTGGCACTTCAATTAGAAACAGGACGCACTCATCAAATCCGTGTTCATATGTCACATATGGGACATCCACTTTTAGGAGACTTCTTATATAACGAAAATAATCATATGCTTGCAAGACAGGGATTACATGCAGTAAGAATAGGGTTTTATCATCCAATTAAACAAGAATATATGGACATCGTTGCGCCATTACCTAAAGATATGGCAGCGCTGCTCAAAGAAGATATAAATTATAATTCAATAATCAAATAATTTTATAGGGGAGATTAATGAAGTAAATTCTTCTGTAAATGGCAGCCTAATGGCACAAAGGGATGAGATAGAGAGAATTTTAGCTAAAGACCAAAGCTTATTTACAACAACGTCTGTAGACTTTATAGTGGACATTGATATCACAGAGAGACTAGAGCCGATAATCATTATTCAAACTAATGAAGGAATGAAGCAGGAAGTTTTAGAAGAGCAGTATACTGATTATATATTTCAAGATATGGCCAGAGGAAGCTGGGAAGATAATGGTGGTAGTGAATTTTACTGTAATGCATGGCTTCGAGGAAGCATAGAGGCTGAAGATATCATGAGTGCAAAATTTATTATCGAAAAAACGGATGTAGGGATAGAAAAGAATGAAGGCTATGGTAGTACATTTAGCGTATCAGCGGATTCCTACACAAGTTTTCCAAAAAGTGAAATACAAGGCATTGTAGTACCAGCACAAATGATTAAATCATCAGAAGGAGACAGTGAATTAGGATATAGAGGAGATTTTTCACAATGTAAGTTAGATACAGATGGGACCCAATATGATGTATATTTTGAGCTTATTACAAAAGATGGGTTAAAGTATATTACAGCAGAATGTCCTATTGCTTCATTTTGTTGTTATCCGATAAGCAAAAGATTAGAGGAAAATAATGCACGTCTACTACCAATTATTGAATAAAATTAAATAAATAAAAAGTTTACATGGACGTGCAAGAATTTTGGTTTTGGGTAATATGATTATTCATGAAAGAGTTGATAACATGGATAATATGAATAATATGAGTAACATGAGTAACATGAGTAATCAAAAAATGTATGATCAAAAGATGTATGATGATTGCATGGCAATGATGAATTATCATGCACTACTTAGAATGCAGGATGGCCGTGAAATTGATGGCATTATTGAAAGTGTAGATCCAGATAATGTAAATGTACTCATGGGAGAAGATGTCATTATGCGAGATGATGATGATATTAGACAAATGTATAATAATCCTAGAAGATATAGAAGGTTTAGACGCGAAAGATTCCCACTTAGCAGCTTACTTGCATTATCACTACTGCCATATCCATATTATGCACCACCATATCCATACGCAGCACCATACCCATATTATCCATATTAAAAGAGGGCGTATTGCAAAGAACCGCTGGGTAGTGGTGGGGTGTAGGTTACTCTCTCCGTGATTTGTGATACGCTAAGTTCGCTATTTAAAGTAACGCAGTGAACTCACTACGCTACGCTGCGTTCAAACAGCACTGCTAAAACCACTTTAAATAGCTCATTAAGCGTATCAACAAATCACTCCAAAGGTAACCTACACCCCACCACTACCCAGCTTTCGTTTGAATACTTACTGGAAAAAAGAGAGATGAAGATTTACTAGGATGGATATTTAGAGTAATGCAGTGAACTTACTACGCTAGGCTGCGTTTAGGCAGCACTGCTAAGAGCGCTTTAAATATCTTACTAAGCGTATCAAGAAATTACTCCACAGGTAGCCTACACCCCACCACTAACCCAGCTTTCGTTTTGAACACTGGTTGGTGAGAAAGTGAGGGAGGAAGATTTACTAGGGTGGATATTTAAGTTAATTAAGTGTGCTTGATAGGCAGAGGTGAGTAAATTTATTACGATAGTTAGAGTGAAGTGTATCCAATATTGGACTGAATATTTTGAAAAAATGATACTATAAAAACATAAGATTGATTAGGGGGTATTTACATATGGAAATTTGGATGAAATCAGCTAGATAAGAATAAATCTAATTTGAGGGGGATTTAATTTGGCTGATATATATTATATAGGTGGTTCACCTTGTTGTGGTAAAAGTACAATTGCAGAGATGTTTTCAAAGAAATATGATTTTTATTATTTAAAAGCAGATGATTTCCTTGATGCCTATATTGAAAGAGGTTCTAAGGAAAATCTAAGAATATGTAAAAAGCAATATGAAATGAATGCAGAGCAAATCTGGATGAGAGATGCAAAATTACAAACTGAAGAAGAAATAGAGTTCTATAAAGAAACATTTACTTTCCTAAAACAAGACTTAGAAAAACTAAGCCACCAAAAAACAATCATTACAGAAGGCGCAGCATATTTACCTGAGCTTATGAAGGCTATTGGGATTACATCAAATCATTATATGGCCTTAGTACCTACGAAGACATTTCAAGTAGAACATTACAAACAAAGAGAATGGGTCCCATATATTTTAGAAGGTTGCAGTGACAAACAAACAGCCTTCAAAAACTGGATGGATAGAGACGCCCTATTCGCCCTAGAAATTCTCAAACAATGCAAAATAGCAAACTACAACTCCATAATCATAGACGGCACCCAAACCATAAACCAAATTGCTAAACAAGTTGCTAATAATTTTGGATTAGAATATTAACAAACTAAAGGAGCTAAGATCAGATTCAACAGAATCTAATCTTAGCTCCTTTTATTAATCTTTATACGCTTCAAAGGTTAATAATGTATTATCCTCATATACGGGTGCATATGTTAATGTTGGTTTGGCAACACATTTGTTTTCATCAAAAACACCATAGCTATACCTCCTTATTGCATGAAAAAAGAATATAAAATATTACGTTTTACGCCTAATATGTTTCAACGAGGAGCTGAGGGAGTGGTGGTTTGTAGCCTACCTGTGGAATGATTTGTTGATACGCTTAGTGAAGAAGGGGGGAGCGGTTTTAGTGGGAGTGTCTGAGTGAACGGAGTGAACGAGTAAGTCAAAATGGAATAATTAACATTCTTCGCTCTACGCCTAATGTGTTACAAAGAAGAGCTGATGAAATGGTGGGGTGGAGACTACCTGTGAAGTAATTGGTTGATACGCTTAGTGAAGAAAGTCAAAGCGGTGTTAGTGGAGAGTCTGAGTATAGAACGATGAAGCTAGTAAGTCAAAATGGAATAATTAACATTTTTCGCCCTACGCCTAATATGTTTAAACGAGGAGCAGGGGGAGTGGTGGTTTGTAGCCTACCTGTGGAGTGATTTGATGATACGCTTAGCGAAGAGAATCAAAGAGGTTTTAGGTGTGTTGTCTGAATGCAGCGTAGCGTAGTGAGTTCACACCGTTTCTTTGATTATCAAGCTTAGCGTATCACAAATCACGGAAGGTGTAGGCGAAAAACCACCACCCCCCCTGCGGACTGCGTTTGTAATATCTTTAAAGTTTCATCTTCCTAAAAGCAAGAGGCGTCTTGCCATATACTTTCTTGAACATTTTTACGAAGTTTCCGCTATAGTGATAGCCCACTTCTTTGGCGATTTCCTCTACGCTGAGCTCAGTAGTAGAAAGTAAATTAGCTGCCTTTGTCATGCGAAGTGAGGTGGTGTATTGACTAATGGACATATGATATTTGGCAGAAAATCCTGCCTTTAATTTTTGTTCATTAAGTAATACACGCTGACTTAAATCTTTAATAGTAGGTGGTTTAAATGCTTCTTCTGTTAAGATTGCATGCGCCTTTTGAATGGCAGCAGCATCTGTAGCTGTTAAGCTAATATAGCGCTCTGTACCTATTTTAATTTCACCATAATCTAATTGGTTCGTAAAAACATTTTGAGGTGAAGACTGTAATTCATTATGAAGTAAAGCAATACATTCTAAGATTTTACTTTCTAAATAAAGTGCTGTCAGAGTATTTGCTTCAGCCTTATTTCTAAGGGTTTGAATAATTGTAGCGATTTCTAAAGGTAAATAGCGATAAGTATAGTTGGTTATAAATTGGCTAAAATCCTTGATTTCAGGGAAGGCTGGTTTAATGATTTCATCAAAATATTTCTGGTGAATTGTAATTTCAGCTCCATGAAAGTGTGTGCCCTTAGTCCAACTTTGTGTCCCTTTTAAGCCTTTTTCAATGATAAAGAAAGAAGAAGGTGTAAAAGAAGAAACTGGAGAGTCTTCTATTGTGAATTCAGTTTCCCCAGTATAAACCGTACCGAAGCGCATAAGTTCTTCTTGATGATTGAAGGCAAGAGAGAAGTTATTGGCAATTGTATAATCACCTACACCGAAATCATAATAACCTTCTCGGCTATAGAGCATAAAGTAGCCCAGTTCTGGACGATGATCGTTTTTATAAAGTGTATAGCAAGCCTCAGTGTGAGGCGTAAATGTCATATAATTTAAGACGCGTTGTTGAAAGTCTCTAGTTGTTGTAGCTGTCATGAATAGGTCCTCTGTTTCTATTATGTAATAAAGTCCGTGTTTAAAATGAATAGGATTTAAAGTAATAACTCTCATAGGCCTAGGAGATACTTTTAGTATAGATAGTATAACAGAAATTATTCTATTAGATGATAAAATTATTATATTAGATGAAGAGATTGAAATGATAATCAGTATCATATAGAATGTTTTTATATAAAAATGAAATAATGGGATAAAAATCCATGGAGGATATATACAATGAAAAAAAGATTATTAGCAACAATTCTTGCTTGTGGGTTAATGGGAACAATGCTTGCAGGTTGTGGAAGTAATACAAATACAGCTGAAAATACACAAGTAGAGATGGTGACAGTAACAGATGTAAAAGGTGAAGTTGAAATTCCAGCAGCACCACAAAGAATCGTAGATTTAAGTGGTAACAGCGATATGTTATCAATTTTAGGATATAAAGTAGTAGGAACAGCAAATAGTGATGCTTATGATTATACAAAATTTCCTGCTTACTTAGAAGAAACATTACAAGGAGCTGAAATCGTAGGATACAGCATGCAAGATACTATGGATATCGAAAAAGTTATGAATCTTAATCCAGATTTAATCGTTATCTCAACAGTTCAAGAAAAAATGTACGACCAGTTAAGTGCAATTGCACCAACAGTAATGATTAGTTTAGAAGCGTTAGATTGGAAAGCAGACTTAGAAGCTTTTGCTAAAGTATTTAACAAAGAAGAAGTAGCGAAAGAGTGGCTTACAAACTATGAAGTAAAAGCAGAAAAAGCAGGAGAAGAAATCAAAGCTGAGTATGGTGAAGATACAAGTTACCTTTCATTCTTAGCAAGTGGTGGTCAATTCTTCGTCTTTGATGGGGCAGGATTTGGAGAAGTATTATATGAAGATATGGATCTTACTAAACCAGCAGGTATGCCAGAGCAAAGTGATATTAGCTTACCAGTTGTAACTTATGAAGGATTAGCTGCTATTGATACAGATTATATCTTCTTAATTGCAACAGATGCAGATTTAGCAGAACTTGAAAACAATGCAATCTGGAACAACCTTCCAGCAGTTAAAGAAGGACATGTTGTTACATTACCAGCATCTCCATACTTTAACCAAGGATATAGCCCAATCGGTAGAGATTTATTAGTAGATGAAATAGGTGATATGTTAAATGAAACAACAAAGTAATAAATATACAGGCATTTTTGTCGTGATAAGTTTATTACTTCTAATGATAGGATTGGTTTTAGCCGTTAGGCTAGGACCAGTCCATATTGCGTTTAAGGACATATGGAATAGTATCGTAAATTATGAGCCAACATTAGAGATGATGCTTGTAAGAGATGTACGTATTCCAAGGGTCTTAGCTGTAGTATTTACAGGCGGTATATTAGGAGTAACAGGTAGTATGATTCAAGGCGTAACAAGAAACCCTATTGCAGAGCCATCTATTTTAGGTGTCAGTCAAGGGGCAACTCTAGTTATTGCTATTTTTTATGCAATAGGAATTGGGATTACAACAACCAATGTTTTAATTGCATCTTTAATTGGTGCACTTTGTACAGGACTTATTGTACTTGGCTTTCTAACTAAGAAAGCTAACAATCAGTCTATTACAAAAATCCTCTTAGCTGGAACAGCTATGAGTACATTCTTTGTTTCTTTAACAACAGTAGTAGGACTTCTTTCAAACCAATCTCAAATGATTGGTTTCTGGGTGTCAGGTGGTTTTAGAAATGCAGGATGGCATGACTTTAATTTAGTATTTATTGTAGGAACAGTAGGACTGATTTTAGCCATTATACTTTCGCCTAAAATCAATATTTTAAATCTTGGTGATGATGTAGCCATTGGGCTTGGTCAAAATCCAGAGAAGATTAGATTTATGACTTTAGGTTTAATGATTCCAATGGTAGCTGCAGCAGTAGCAGTAGGGAAAAATATTGCCTTTGTAGGGCTGATTGTCCCTCAAATCGTTAAGAAGATATTAGGTGAGGATTACCGCACTGGAATTCCATGTTCATTCTTATTAGGTGCAGTACTTTTAACTTATGCAGATATTGCAGCAAGAATGTTATTTGCACCATATGAAATGCCAATTGGTATTTTCACAGCCTTAATCGGGGTGCCATTCTTCATCGGGGTAGCTAGAAAGGAGAGGGGATAATGAAAAAAAGAAAAATGCCAATCGTTGTAGCTGTTTTAACCCTATTAGTAGTTATCGCCTGCCTCATTTCACTAGGCTGGGGAAGTTATAGTATTTCAGTAGGTGATGTAATTAATACTTTATTTGGAAATGGTACTAAGATGCAGAATGTAGCTGTATTTAATATTCGTCTTCCTAGACTTTTAGTTGGTTTATTTGTGGGGGTAGCCCTTTCAACAGCCGGTGCCATACTTCAAACTGTAACTAAAAATGATTTAGCAGATACAGGGATTATTGGAATTAATGCTGGGGCCGCAGTAGCAGCAGTACTATTTATTAAATATCAAACAACTAATTACTATAGTGAACTGGGTTCACTTTCAATATTTGTATTGCCATTTATGGCTATTGTAGGGGCTTCACTTACAGCCTTTATGATGTATATGTTATCAAGTAGAAATGGGATTAAGCCTAAGAGACTTTTACTTATTGGAATTGGTCTCAATGCAGGACTTAATGCTTTCATTTCTTTCGTTACATTTAGAGGCGGTGTAGGAGATTATAACCGTGTACTTACTTGGACTTCAGGAAGTTTATGGGGCTCAGGGTGGAACTACGTAAAAGTAATCGTACCAATTGTAACAATTATGTTTATCGTAGTTTTATTAAATTATAAAAAACTCGATGTTTTAAATTTATCAGATGAAAGTACCTTAGCATTAGGCTTAAACAGTGATAAAGAGAGAAAGAAGTTTTTGACATACGCAGTTATTTTAGCAGGAACGGCAACAGCTTTTGCAGGGAATATTAGTTTCCTTGGATTAATTGCACCACATATGGCAAGAAAGTTAGTAGGGCCTTTCCACAAATATTATGTGACAGTGTCTGCTATGATTAGTGTCATTATCATTGTCATTGCCGATGCGGTTTCAAGAAACTTATTCTCACCACTTGAGATTCCAGCAGGTATCACAGTATCCATCTTTGGGGTACCATATTTCATTTACTTAATGATGAAGGAGAGCTAGAAGCTATGAACAAAGCAGTAAATAACAATGGCTTAAACGAAGAAGCAATTCGTGTAGAGAATTTAAAAGTAGCCTATGAAAATAATGTAATCATTGAAGACTTAAGCTTATCTCTCCCAAAAGGTAAGATTAGTATTATTATCGGTGGAAATGGTTGCGGAAAATCCACTTTATTAAAGACAATCTCAAGAATTAATAAACCTGTTAAAGGGGATATTTTCATTCATGGGAAAAACATTAAAAGTATTAAAGAAAAGGAAATAGCTAAGGAAGTGGCTTTCTTACCACAAGGACCAGTTTGTCCAAATGGACTCACTGTAAGACAGCTTGTGGCATATGGAAGATTTCCACATCAAAAAATGATTGGGGGACTTAATAGCCATGATAAAGAAGTAATTGATTGGGCTATTGAGCAAACAGGTCTTAAAGATTTTGCAGATAGAGAAATCGAGAACTTATCAGGTGGGCAAAGACAACGTGCTTGGATTGCCATGACACTTGCCCAAGAAACAGAAACAATCATGCTAGATGAGCCAACAACTTACTTAGACCTTGCTTATCAGCTAGAAGTATTAGAAATACTTCAAAGGCTTAATAAAGAAAAAAATACAACAGTAGTGATTGTACTTCATGAAATCAATAATGCCTTTAAGTTTGCTCACAATATTGTAGGCCTTAAAAAAGGTAAAATTGTATGTCAGGGAAAACCATCAGAAGTCATTACAAAAGAAGCTTTAAGAGAAATCTATGGTATTGAAGCAGATCTTAAGCTGAGTGAAACTGGTGATTATCCAATCTGTGTAGAGTATGAATTAAATAAGGAGAAATCATGATAAATAGAAATTTCCTTATTATCGTACTAGGACAAATTATTTCTTTGTTTGGTAGTGCTATTCAGAGATTTAGTATGTCTTTATACTTACTGGAATTCACAGGAAGTACAGCAACCTTTGCAAATATATTAGCAATTTCAACGCTACCATACATTATATTTGCACCGATTGCAGGAAGACTGACAGATCGTATGAACCGTAAGAAAATTATGGTCTACTTAGACTTCTTATGCGCCCTATTAATAGGGGCTTATGCCTTGATTTTATTTGAGGGCAAAGACCATGTAGCTATAGTGGCAGTGGTTATGTTCTTACTTTCAGTAAGTGCTACACTTTATGGCCCAGCCGTAACAGCTTCTATTCCGCAAGTAGTGTCAGAAGACAAGTTAACATCAGCCAACGGAATCGTTAATCAAGTTGGGGCAATTGTTAACTTCGCAGGGCCAATTCTGGCAGGTGTTTTATATGGCTTAATGGGAATTAAATTAATTGTTGTGATTAATGCAGTAAGCTTCTTAGCTTCAGCCATTATGGAGTTATTCTTAAAAATTCCAAATGTAACAAGTACAAATGAAGCCATACTTACTTCTAAGAAAGCACAAGAGAAAAAAGGTGCAGCTAGCATTAAGTTTGTAAAAGATTCCTTTGCAGATATGAAAGAAAGCTTTAAGTATTTAAAGAAAGAAAAACAAGTGATCCTTGGAATCATCGTTTCATATGCTTTAGGAAATATCTTCTTAGTACCAATCTTATCAATCGTAGCCCCATTTTTTATTAATGTGAAGTTAGGCTTACCATCACAAGTTTATGGGATTGTAGAAGGAATCTGTGTATTAGGTATGATTTTAGGTGGTTTCTGGATTAGTGTGAAACCAAAGTTATTTAAAATAGAAAAAGCACATTATACATACTTCCCGATGATTGTAGGCGTATTTATGATGTCAGCTATAGGATTTATGCATTTAAATCCATATGTGTTAGCAGGACTTTTTGCATTAAGTGGGCTTGCAATTATGCTATCACTTTCACTTTCAAATGTCCTCACACTTACATTTATTCAAAAAGAAATCCCAGCAGAAATGCTAGGCCGCGTTTCAGCTTTCTCAACAGCTGTGGCAACAGTAAGCGTTGCACCAGGCCAATTATTATTTGGTCAAATCATTGAGACAGGTATGCCAATAGGGATTATTTTACTTGTAACAGCACTTGCTAATATTGGTGTAGTGATGTTTGTGAAATGGAACGTAAGAAATATAAAGAGGAGTTATACAAAATAGTTGGTGGGAGTAGTCACTCCTCCTACCTACACATTCCGTAATTTGTGATAGCCTAAGTTTGATAATCAATGTAACGGTCGAAAACTCGCTTCGCTCAGACACTCGACCTAAAAACACATTGATTCTCTTCACTAAGGCTATCAGCAAATTACTTCATAGGTAGGATAGTAGAAGTGACTACTCCAACTGCTATTTAGATAACTCTGGTGGAAACAAAGAAAAGTTAACTTTTTCATCATGCTTGGTATATAGAAAAAGAGTCACTAAATAGGTTCATTTATTTAGTGACTCTTTTTTATTTTATGTAAGTAAGTTGCCTAAATAAGAGAGAATAATGATATGTAGTGGATAGAAGAAATAGAAGAAGTACTTTAATCCTTTGCCTTTTTGATGATTATATAAAAGCATGAATGGGAGTGCAAATAATTTTAAAGCTGTAGTCGACATGAGTAAGCTCCTTTTGAGGTAGAATATAAGTTAATTAATATATTTCAGTGGCATCACTAGGTAGGTTATAAACGTGTTCTAAGAAGTCTCTAGCAGCTTTGGCTTCTTTAAGGTTGTAGGTGTAACCTAATTTTGAACCTACAAATAGGGCTGTCTCTTCAAAGAGGTCACACATAGTCATAATGGCTTTAAAGGCTTCTTCTGGATTGCTGCCAAAGTAGGTTGCAAGGTAAGTTTGCCATTCTGTTTCAGTAAGCCATCTATACATATATTTTCCGGATTTGCCAATGCTTACAGAGAAATTGGTGAGGAGTCCTATTTTAAAACCCAACATCTTTTCTAATTGCTTACGGACACAGAAGTTCGTCATATCCTGTACATAAGGTATTTCTTTTCGCCAAAGGCCTTTCGCTAGATTATTGGTACACCACCAAAATTCATTGCAAACCGCTAAGTATTCAGCTTCAGTAGGTTTCTTAATATGACGGTCTTCATCTGTAGCAGTTGGGATAGGTGGTAAGATATTATTTTTATCTAATAGTATTTGGCAGAGTTTATCAGCTAAAACATCTTTTTTTGCATATTCAGGTGTTACCACATGTAAATCCAGTCTGTTCCCATCTGTAAATTGCATAAGCCAGCCGTAGCAATTTGCTTTATCACTTTTACAATTAGGAAATTCATCAGGATACTGCATATAGAGAATCTCACCGAAGTTTTTAATCCAAATTTTATCTTCAATAAAGCTAAGAGTTTCATCTACTACATAAACAATATCATAGTCTTGAAAAATATCTTTTAATGCATTTTTATTTGTTCTAGAACCATTCATATATACTGCTTGAATACGTGCATCTTTTTGAGCTGTATTTAAGATTAATTCATACATTTCCTTTTCACTACGCATACTGATCACCCCTATAAAATTTATATATTAAATTAATCATAACATATAAAAAATTTTTTATCATTTAATGGTAATAATTAAAGGAGGCGTTAGCCTAGGGAATAAGTATGAAAAGCAAAAAATATACTTATATTATGAAGAAAATAGTAGGACGTTGAAAAAGTTATTAAACATAGTAGAATCGTTATAGAATAGTATATAGAGGAGGCGGAGATAAGAATATGAGGGAGAAGATTTATTATGTGTCAGACTATCACTTTTTTCATGAGTTATCTTTAAGAAGGAGTAGATCTTCGTATTTTTCAAGTATTGCCCATATGAATGCAGAGATGATTTATCGCCACAATCAAAAGGTAAAAGCAGAAGACCATGTATTTATCCTAGGTGATATCGTTGTATGTAAAGAAACAGAGATAGAACAGCGACTAGCAGAGACAGTAGATCACCTAAATGGGCATTTGCATTTAATACTGGGGAATCATGATTATAAGTATATGGAAGATATGGCATTTATAAAGCGATTTGAGAGTATTGATGAAGCTAAGTTAATTAGAGATCAAGACAGATGGATTCAGTTATTTCATTATCCAATACTAAGATGGTATCGTAAGAATAAAGGTGCTTTTCATATTTATGGGCATTTACATGATGAAAGGAAGGGGAAAGAGGCCCAGTGGCTAAGAACAGAAGCATATGCGTTAAACGCATGTGTTGAGGTGAATGATTTTATGCCTTGTACACTACAGGAATTGATTATAAATAATCAACATATAAAAGACATAGAACTTGATGAAAATATTAAGAGGAGCTTAATTGATATAGAAGCACAATAATTAATAAAAAATATTTATAGCCAAAATCTTAATACGTAAATACAAAATATGCTGTATGTGATATTATAGAATAGATATAGGGAGACATAAAAAAGATACGGAGTATATATCTATGCTAAAGATTAAGGGAATAAGAAAGAGAAGCATAAAGGCTAAATTAGTTATAGATTTTGGTGCAATCTTAATAGGAATTTGTGTATTCAGTTATTTTTTTGTAAGTTATATCTATCAAAGTATTTTAAATGAAAAAGAACAAGATAAAATACAAGTAGTGACAAATGCGGCAACTACTCAAATACAGTTAGTCATTAGGAACTCACTAATGATTTTAGAAAATGTGGAGAACTTTAACAGTTTAACAGCAAAGGAGTTATCTGTTGAAGAAAAGGTAAAGAAATTAGAAGGCTATGAATCACCATTTTAT
>USPX01000003.1 GCA_900556665.1 uncultured Eubacteriales bacterium | reverse complement strand
TAGATATGAACGTTTATATTTTACCTTAAGATCTCTTCCAACTAATTCTACAACCAAATGTTTATACTTCATAAAATTATACCAATACTGTTTCATGGTTTTCTCCTATCATAGCAATTATTAATTTAATTACTATTTATACATCTCTTCATAATACTTCATATAATCACCGCTCACGATTTTTTCCATCCATTCTTGATTTGCTAAATACCACTCAATAGTTTCTTTGATACCTTGCTCAAATGTATAGCTCGGACTCCAACCGAGTTCTGTAGTAATTTTTGTATTATCAATAGCATATCTTCTGTCATGACCTGGTCTATCTTGTACATATTTAATGAGATCTTCTGATTTGCCTAAGTTACTAATAATAAGTTTTACGATTTCAATATTAGCTTTTTCATTATTGCCACCAATGTTATAAACCTCACCAATTTTCCCTTTGTGAAGTACTGTGCTGATGCCTGTACAGTGATCTTTTACATGAAGCCAATCGCGAATTTGCATTCCATCTCCGTATACTGGGAGTTCTTTTCCTTTTAAGCAGTTGTTAATCATAAGTGGAATAAGCTTTTCTGGGAATTGATATGGACCATAGTTATTTGAGCATCTTGTAATATTAATAGGCATACCAAATGTTTCATGATAAGCTCTGACAATCAGGTCTGCTCCTGTTTTTGAAGCTGAATATGGGCTATTAGGTGCTAGTGGAGTTGTCTCTGTGAACATGCCTTCTTTGCCTAATGTACCGTATACTTCATCTGTTGAAACTTGAAGATATTTTACGCCTTCTTTAAATAAACGGCAGTGTTTATCTTCAGGATTTACTTTCCAATATTTTTTAGCTGTATCAAGTAATGCTTGAGTTCCTAAAATATTTGTACTAAGGAATAGTTCAGGATCTTCAATACTGCGGTCTACATGTGATTCAGCAGCAAAGTTAACTACTGTATCGATATTGTATTCTTTGAAGATTGTATCTAATACTTCACGATCTCTAATATCTCCTTTTACAAAAGTATAACGAGGATTATTTTCTACTTCTTTTAAGTTTTCTAAGTTACCTGCATATGTAAGACTATCAATATTAATAATGTTATAATCATAAGTTTCTAACATGTATTTTACAAAGTTACTTCCAATAAAACCTGCGCCACCTGTCACTAATATATTTTTCATAATTTCCTCCATGCTATATCTATTTTACTTAATCGTTATTTCATAAAGATTTTTATCTCATCAATTCTTCATTAGCAATTTGCATCATATATTGTCCATATTCTGTTTTAATCATAGGTTCTGCTAGTGCAATAAGCTCTTCTTTTGTAATCCAGCCTTGTCTATAAGCAATTTCCTCAATACATGCCACATATAATGATTGACGTTTTTGAACTGCTTGTACAAAACTAGCTGCTTCTGTTAAACCTTCGCAAGTTCCTGTATCAAGCCATGCCATCCCACGGCCAAAGAGCTCTACCTTTAACTTATTTTCTTTAAGATAAGCTTCATTAACTGCTGTAATTTCTAGCTCACCTCTTGCGGAAGGTGTAATCGTTTTAGCAATTTTTATAACGTTATTATCATAGAAATAAAGACCGGGTACTGCATAATGCGATTTAGGTGCTTTAGGTTTTTCTTCTATAGATAATACATTCCAATCTCTATCAAATTCCACAACGCCAAAGGCTTCTGGGTTACTTACATAATAACCAAAAATAATAGCCCCTTCTTGTAATTTAGCAGCATTTTGTAATGTACCTGTAAAACCTTTACCATAGAAAATGTTATCACCTAATACTAGGGCAACATTGTCATCTCCTATAAACTCTTCTCCAATAATAAAGGCTTCCGCTAAACCATTTGGTGCTTCTTGAACTGCATATTCTATTTTCATGCCAAGCTGATGACCATCACCTAATAATTCTTCAAATACCACTACATCTCTAGGGGTAGAAATAATGAGGACTTCATTAATGCCGGCTAACATTAATGTAGAAAGTGGATAATAAATCATTGGCTTATCATAAATAGGTAAAATTTGCTTAGATACTGCTTTCGTAATAGGATAAAGTCTTGTACCTGAACCACCTGCCAGTATAATTCCCTTCATTTATATATCACCTCATAAATATATTTATTTCCTATAATTAAACTTCAATATATATCTTATCACACCGCGACTTTTTATTCTATATTTTTATAATATAGGGTAAATTTGTATATTTTCTTACTTTAATTCCTTTTATTTCCTTTTTCATATTTCACTTTATACAATACTTTTTCATATTTCACTTTATACAATAATAAAGAGCTCATAAGATTAATATTTCACTAATCTTACAAGCTCTTTCATACAGCATTGCTATTATTATGCTTTATTACTTTTTCATTACAAAGTTAATCGTATTTTTAATCAGTATTCCTTCTATATAAATATAGTTCAATAAATGCGACCACTTAAATCGTACTTTATCTATTTTCTTAATGCCTTTAATGCCATTTCTAATGCCTTCTCTATAAGCTTTACCAAATCCTTCATTTATAAAGAACATATATTTAACGAAATAACCCATTAATAAAAATGGACTATTTAATATAAGCTGTAAAAGTGGCATATTCTTATATGGCACATATATATTGTTTTGTGCTGCAAGTCTTACTTTAAATGCATTATAACGGCTTCCTGATGTAGCACTTCCTATATGATGAATCTTAGCTGCCGCGCAGTATCTATTTTCATACCCATAGATTCTAGCACGATAACTAATATCTACATCTTCCATGTAAGCAAAGAAATTTTCATCGAAGTATCCAATTTCTTCAAATACACTTTTTCGGTATAATGCTGCGCCTGCACAAGCACTAAATACCTCTTCCGACTTGGTATATCGGGTAACAGATTCATTGTCACCTCTCTTACGCGTCCAGCCCATTAAAGTATATTCATCTCCAGCATCATCTATTAAATCTGGGTTATGATATTGAATCATTTTACTACATACTGCAAATGCCTTAGGGTGACTTTCCATTTCCTTTAAAATTTCTTGCAGGAAGTCTGCTGCCATAATCGTATCATTATTTAAAAGTAACACATATTCGCCCTGTGCTAAATAAATTCCTTCATTGACGGCACGACTAAAGCCATAGTTTTGATCTAATCTTTTAAACTGAATATCTCTATATTCTTGTACCCACTCATAAGAGCCATCTGTTGAAGCATTATCAATAATGATTACTTCAAAGTCCTTAAAACTTTGAGCATAAACTGAGTCTAAACATTCCTTTAAGTACTTATTACCGTTATAATTTGGAATGACGATAGAAATCATCTAATGTCTCCTTTATTTTTCATTCTTTACTACATAGCCATTTGGATGACCTTGATGCCATTTCCAAGCTGATGCAATAATTTGCTTCACATCCGTAATTTGTGGTGTCCAACCTAATAAAGCCTTTGCCTTTTCTGAAGAAGCAATAAGCTTAGCTGGGTCACCACTACGTCTCTCTTCTATTTTGGCTGGGATTTTATGGCCTGTTACTTCTCTAGCGGCCTCTATCATTTCAAGCACTGAATAACCATTATTGCTTCCTAAGTTACAAATATCACTTTCTCCACCTTTTAATAAATACTCTAATGCTAGAATGTGGGCATTTACAAGGTCTGTCACATGAATATAATCTCTAATGCATGTGCCATCTGGTGTTGGATAATCTGTACCAAAAATACTGATATGCTCTCTTTTACCTAATGGTACTTGTAAAATAAGTGGTATTAAGTGTGTCTCTGGATTATGGGCTTCTCCAATTTCTCCACTTACATCAGCACCAGCTACATTGAAGTATCTTAAACACATATAATTTAAATCATGTGCCTTGTTAGTCCATTTCATCATTTTTTCAATAGCTAACTTTGTTTCACCATAAGTATTGGTTGGATTCGTTGCAACGTTTTCTGTAATCGGCATAACTTCCACTTCGCCATAAGTCGCTGCTGTAGATGAGAATACAATATGTTTTACATTGTTATTTAACATTGTTTCTAATAAAACCTGTGTACCATATACATTGTTATTATAATATTTAAGTGGTTTCACCATAGATTCACCTACTAGTGAATTAGCTGCAAAATGAATTACACCTTCTATGTTTTCTTTTTTAAATACTTCATCTAAAGCTACTTGATTTTTAATATCTACTTCATAAAAAGGCACATCTTTTGGCACAGCTTGTCTATAGCCTGTTTCTAAGTTATCAACTACAACTACTTCATAACCTGCTTGAAGTAATTGTTTAACTGCATGAGAACCAATATAACCAGCTCCACCTACTACTAAAACTTTCATACTTTCATCTCCTTAAGCTTAACTTAATTCACTTATAATCTGTTTGTCTTTATTTAAATCATCTATTTTATTATTAATATATCTTACTAATCTCCTCATCCACTGATCATATCTCACTAATTGCTTTAATCCTTCAATACAATACGAAAGTATGAGTGAACTTATTAATAAGAACAATGTTTATATACTTATAACTTTTTAATTTCTTCATATACTCTCTTACAATTATTTCTGTCTGTATATTTATAGAAGCTATCTACACGGTCTTGATATATTTCTTTCATAACACATGCATTGTTTATATGTTCTACAATTGTATTTACCAACTCTTCTTCATTTGCTAATACTTCTCCAAATCCCATTGTCTCATAATCAAAGTAACCTTCGTTATAAGTATGACCTTCAAAGAAATCAGCTCTATCAAATTGATAATATACAACTGGCTTTTTCATATAGGCAAAATCAAATGCTACTGAAGAATAATCTGTAATAATAAGGCTAGATTCATTAAATAGCTTCTGATAACTTGTATTATACTCCGCAAATACTACATGCTCATTTTTATTGAAATCTTCAATTTGTTGCCAAACTGCTGGATGAGGGAAAAAGATAATTTTATATCCTTTTTCTCTAGCTGCTGTTAAAAGCTTTTCATTATTAATAAGTGAATTATACGCTTTACAATATGTGCTATCTTTAAAGCTTGGATTATACTTTCTTGTGCCATCATTTTGATCTACATCATACACTAAGCCTTTACGCCATGTTGGCATAATGAGAATTTGTTTATCTGCACAATTAATGAGATTATCAAATCTTGGGAATCCAGTCAGTTTAACAACTTGCTCATTATAATCATAATCCCCTTCGATAATAGATTCATATTCCTTATTAACTGCTGTTACAAATAAATTAATATTCTTATTGTACTTATTCAGCCATCCTGAAAGGTCATCTTTAGTGATACCGTGTTGTAAAAATGTAAACTTGAAGTTTACAAGGTCTTTTAAGAATATCCCCTTACCACCAAAAGGTACACGAATATTATCTTCTCCATGAGATGAAGCCACATGACTTGCTAGTAATAATAATAATTTATGTTTTTTAGAATTAAATGCCACTACCGGGCCATATTGTTTCATTCTTTCAAAATCAGGAGAATCCTTTGAAATTACGAAGTACTTCTTAATACCATCTTTTTGCTGCATAGCATATTTAAATAAATGCTCTGCATTATCATCAGCCTTATCAATTCTATCCATAAACAACCATATTGGCTTTTTATAAACCTTTTTAAGAATCATAGCCCCTAAACGTGCTATGGCTATTTTTATCTTTTTGTTTTTAATAAGCTCTTTTAAAACATGATACTCTCTGCCTAATTTAGTTTTAATATTATTTCTAATAAATACGAATGAATTATATTTATATACAACTAAATACTCTTTTGTCTCAAAGTAAGTATTATTAAGTGCCGTACACAGTGGCATGAATTTACCTATATGAATTTTAGGACGTACTTCACTATTACCTACCTTTAAGTATATTTTCATACTTTGCTCTTTAAGGCTTGGATCTACAGGTATTTCTGCTTTAAATGTCTCTATTTTTCTAATAGTATTACCTAAGCTTTTTACATCGCTCATGCTCCTTGCATATCTATTAGCTACGACTCTTCTATTACCTACTTCTATAATAACTTCATAATCTAGCCCTAGTAAGCTGTTTCCAACAAGGCCTTCCACTAATACTTTATCATTTTGTACAGTCATAAACTCTACCTTTAAAGGTTCATGTTGCACACTAAATACAAGTCGCTGGTTAAAGCTTACTTCTACCTTATCTGGGAAATACGTATACTTTAATTGATTTTCTAAGTCATTATATTTCATTTTGAGTACATGTACTTTATGCACATTACTCATATGTTTTTGCGCTAAGATAATATCATCATCTATATAACTGACTACTTCTTTTAAAAGATTCATATACGCTTCATATTCTTCTTGATTTAAGACTTCTCGATTAACTTCGCTTAAATTAAATCGCCACTGTAAATCATACATAATTGTCCATTGAATAAATCGAGGTACATATCCTTTCTTTTCAAGACAGTATCTTATAAGTTCTAGTGAGAACATTTTGAGATAGTCGATATACCAGCCCTTACGACTTGTGCTAGACTGTATTGCTGATCCCCCTGCTAAACGGCTTCTATAACAGTATCTAGCTTGTCTAACAACACCTAATGTCTCTGTTTCTAACAATATCTTATTAATAAGTTCTGCATCCTCTGCATACTTTAAGTCTACATTAAACTTGAACTTATCCTTAAAGCTTGCTTTAATAAATGAACTACTTGAAGAAAGTAAGGGTTTATCATGTTCTCTTGTTAAGTTAATCATTCTAGTGGTTTGAAACTTATTATTAAGGATATGACCCCCAGTCTTTCCTTCAAAGAAATGAATAGGGATCGTTACAATATTTACATACTTCTCATGGGCTTCAAAGAACTCCCATACTAAACGAAGTGTATCATTGGTTAACTTATCATCAGAATCTAGGAAGTTCATGTATTTCCCTTCTACATACTCCATCCCCTTATTTCTCGCAGTACTTACACCACCATTGGGCTTGCTAATATAAACAATGTTATTTGGATACAAGTTCGCATATTTCTTACATATACTACCACTAGAATCTATACTCCCATCATCTACTAAGATAAGTTGTACATGCTCTTCAAATCCTATATCTTGTGTAATAACACTATCTATGGCTTCTTCTAAATAACTTTCTACATTGTAAACTGCCATTACAATGGAAAATCTATATTTATGTGTTACTTTCATAGCTCACTCCTTATGTCTCTTCTCTGATGTCACTTTTATTTTATACCATCTCTTATTTTTTGATTATGGCTATATTAAGCTACCTCTTAATATAAAAGCCAATATTTTTCTCTTTAATGTCATATATTTTTGTGCATATATAGAACGTCTATCTATTTTACGAAGTGCCTGCTTTAATAAACACCTATATACTTTTAATTCTGCTTGATCTAATGTTTCCTTTGCATATTCAAGCTGATTAATTCGCCACTGTAAATCATACATCACTAGATATGCTATATATTGTTTAAACTCTTCTTTTATATTCCAATCTAATAACTGCAATGAAAAACCTCTCAGGTAATCCATATACCAACCTTTATTACTGCAACCACTTTGAATAGCTGAAGTATTACTTTTACGCTTTCTATACCAATACTTAGTTGTATTAATGACACCATACGTACCTGTATGTAATATTATTTCAGTTAACAGCTTTGCATCCTCTGCATACTGGAGCCTCTCATCAAATTGACGTCCTTTTAGGCTTTCTCTACTTATAAATGAGCTTGAACTAGATAATAAGATAGCTGTAGGTTCTTCTTCTATTTTAATCACTCTACTTGTATCAAACTTATCATTTAATATATGCTCTCCCTGCTCCGCTTCAAATATAGGAATCGCTATAATATTTACATCTTCCCTATGCTTTTCATAGAAAGTCCATACCTCACTTAATGCATTTTCTTCCAATTTATCATCTGCATCTAGAAAATTCACTAGATAACCTCTAACATATTGAAGTCCTTGATTTCTCGTATGACTCACACCGCTATGTTCCTTCTTGATATATAAAATATTATGTGGATACATACCTTGATAGTGCTGACAAATCTCTTCAGAGTTATCCGTACTACCATCATCCACTAATATAAGCTGTACATTTTCTTCAAATCCTATATCTTGTCTTATAACACTTTCTATCATCTCATTCAAATACTCAGCTGTATTATATACAGCTGAGATAATTGAAAATTTATAAGTAGGCTTCATAAGCGTCACACACCTCTTTAGTTGGCCCAACCATTTTGACTTGACCTTTTTCTAACCATACAACCTTTGTACAAAGTCTTCTTATTTGAGGCAAGGAGTGTGAAACAAACAATACTGTAGCATCTGATTTTATAAGCTCTATCATTCGTTCTTCACTTTTCTTTTTAAATCGACCATCCCCTACTGATAGTACCTCATCTACAATTAATATTTGTGGCGTTACAACTGTAGCAATGGCGAAGCCTAATCTTGCTCTCATACCCGAAGAATAATTTTTAATAGGTGTATCAATAAAGTCTTTAAGCTCAGCAAACTCTATGATTTCTTCTGTTTTCTCTTTAATAAACTCTTTACTATATCCTAAGATTAAACCATTTAGTTTAATGTTTTCTCTTCCAGTTAAATCATTATCAAATCCTGCACCTAGTTCTAAAAGTGGAGATACCTTTCCTTTAACTGTTACTTTACCTACTGTTGGCTTTTGAACGCCAGAAATAAGTTTAAGTAATGTACTTTTTCCTGCACCATTAAGTCCTACAAAACCAACGACTTCACCTTTTCCTATGGTTAGGTTAATATCATTTAAAGCAATAAATTCTTCATAGGCAATTTGTTTTCTAATGCGTCTAATGAAATACTCCTTAAAGGAATCTACCTTTTGTGTTGTTTTCCTATAATGCATGCCTACATGCTCAAGTTTTATTATAAAGTCATTCATCTATCATTCTCCTATATATTAAGAATAAATTTATCTTGTTGTTTATAGAATGTAATTAATCCAATGCCTAACGCTAAAACAGGGTAGACAGCACATAATATCCAATTGCCCCCACCTGTGATTTGCCCATTGATGAGACAATCTCTAAACACTGATATCATTGGAAAAATAGGATTAAACTTTAATACAAATGCATATCTAGGATCAATAATGTCTACTGAATAAAAGATTGCTGACATATACATAATAACTAATAAAACAACAGAGTATAAATGTTGCATATCCCTAAAGAATACATTAACTGTGGCAAGGAATAACCCTACTCCTAGTGAAAGTACAACTAAACTTATTAATGGGAATACAACTAGTAAACTCATTGCTGTTAACTTTACTTTTGTTACAAGCATAATGAGTAATAATGGTATTAATGAGATTAAGAAAATAATAAATGAAGATATCACCCTTGATAATGGATATAAATACTTCGGTACATAGATTTTCTTAATTAATGTACTTTTACTCGTAATACTTACCATTGATTGATTCGTAGCTTGTGAAAAGAAATCATAAATTAATCTTCCTGTTAAACAATATACAGGGAAGTTTGGAATAGAGTTTTTAAAGATATTAGAGAAAATAAATGTTAAAACAATCATTATTAAAAGTGGGTTTAACATACTCCATAAAATCCCTAAAAACGAATTTCTATATTTTAATTTAATATCCTTTTTTACAAATTCCCATAATAATGCTCTATAATTATAAAAGGTTTTAAGATGTCTAATCATTTTATGCCTCCTCTATTACCTTTTTAAATACTGTTTTAATTTTCTTATGACACGGTTATCTGACCACTTTAATATATTCATTAAAACGCCCATTCCTACTTGTCCATTTTCTAAATCATATCTTAAATACTTATTTCTAATAAGCGTATCATATTTATAATGCAATTTTCTTTTTGCAACTACCGTATTTTTAAAGGCTGCTTGCATATCACTTTGCTTTCTAATATGATAATTAGCTAATGGCTTTTCAATAACATAAATATCATGCTTCATTAGAAATCTAATATTAAAGTCCCAATCCTCTAATACTTCTAATGACTCATCATAATATCCTATCTCATCATAAATTTTGGCTCTATAAACAAATGAAATAGGTGAATACAGGTTGTTCTTAATAAGGTCATAGATACTTATCACATCTTTTAATTGATAGTTAAAAGGTTTTACTTTCTCTATTTTAATCTTTTCACCAATTACCTTTTCTAGCACCTGATTTGTATGTGTGACTACACCCATAGCTTCTTTATGTTGCTTTAAATACTTTAAGGTCTCTTCTAAAAAGGTTTCATCCCAAGTATCATCATCATCATGAATGACTACGAATTCTGTTTTTACAGCTCTGGTACCTAGGTTAATGGCTTTATTTAACCCTAAATCCCCTGTATTATCAATGATTTCATATTGCTCTGGTTCTAACTGATTTTGCTCAATAATCGCATTAATCTTCTCATTAGAACCTCCATCATTAACTAAAATAATTTTCCAATCCTTATAGGTTTGTTTTTTGATATCTTGTAAGGCCCTATCTAAAAAAATATATCTTACAGATGTTCTTACAATAATAGATATATCTTGCACTAGACTACTCCTTCTTACGAATTTACTTCATTATTCATTTTGTTATTTTTATTATTACGCTTTATAATTTCCTCATACAATCTTTCACAATTTGCATGATCTGTATAAGTAAAGAATGCCTTCACCCTTTGGTCAAACTTCTCTTTTCTTATACCTTTTTGACTAATTGCTGCTGCTAGGTGATTAATTAACTCCTCTTGGTTATACGAAACTTCTCCAAATCCATCTACTTCATAGTCAAAGTAAGATGCATTGGCATGTCCTTCTCTAAAGTCAGCAATATCAAATTGATAGTATAAGTTCACATTTCCTAAGTAAGCCGAATCAAAGTGAACACTTGAGTAATCTGTAATAAAGATTTCTGCTTCCTTTAGTAGGTTTGAAATCTCTACTTCTTCTGAACTACGTATTGCTATATGTGCACCCGATTTAAAAGTATCCTTAAAGGCATTCATCCCATGATGTGTCACAAATATCATCTTATAGTTTGCCTCTTCTAATAATTGCTTTACTCTTTCATCACTTATCAGCCCTTGTACTGCCTTATAGTAACTAGATTTTATAAAAGCTTTCTTAGCTTCTACTTGATAAGCCTTATCCTCTCTAGCTAAATCATTTAAATATCTTCGCCACGTTGGCATGAATAATATAAGCTTTTGTTCTTGCTTATTCTCTTGATTTAGCGTTAATTTATCATATCTAGGAAAACCTACATTAATGACCTCTTCTTCTGGATACCCAAACTTATCTATGATAAATGCTGATTCTCTAGTTGCGGCTGTTACAAATAAATCAAAAGCACTTACTGCCTTACCATATACATGACTTACATCCTTATCTGTAATCCCATGTTGTAAAAATACCTTTAGCTTCTTAGGAAAATATCTGCCTATATATTTATAGAAGATATTACTGCCCCAAGGTTCAATAATATTTTTCTCTGTACTTGCAACAACTTCACTTCTTAGAAAATATAGTTTATGTTTAAAAGACCCTTTTACCAGCACCTTACCTATGGCTTGTACTTTAGGAATATTCCTATCATGCTTCTTTAGAATATAGTAACTCTCTATTTCTGGATGCTTTTGATTTAAGTACTCAAAAAAGGCTACACCATTATCTTGCGCTTGATCTTCACGTTCAGAAATAATCCATACCGGCTTTTGATGCTTAGATTTTGTAAGGTACATTATAATTCCTGTTATGCTAATGTCTAATAGCATAAACACTGCTTTTAATATTTTCATTGCTTACTCACTACTTCTTTAATTTATCGTTCTTCTTTGTCTTGCATATACCAACTTACTGTCTTTTGAATACCTTCTTTAAAGTTATGTTGTGGCTGCCACCCTAACTTAGTAGTGATTTTCGTATTATCAATAGCATAACGTCTATCATGTCCTGGTCTATCTTGAACATATTTAATAAGTGTTTCTTCCTTTCCAAGAAGCTTAAGTATTTCTTTAACAATCTCTATATTGTAACGTTCGTTATTACCACCAATGTTATACACTTCACCTAGCTCGCCTTCATGCATTACTTTTGCAATAGCACTACAGTGGTCTTCTACATATAACCAGTCTCTAATCTGCATTCCATCTCCGTATATAGGAATTTCTTGATTTTTTTTACAGTTAGTGATAATAAGAGGGATCAATTTTTCAGGATGCTGACATGGCCCATAATTATTTGAACATCTTGTAATATTAATTGGCATACCATATGTCTCATAATAAGCACGTACCATTAGGTCTGCACTAGCCTTCGATGCTGAATATGGACTATTTGGTGCTAACGGTGTTAGCTCTGTAAACCTTCCTTCTGCGCCAAGTGTACCGTATACCTCATCCGTTGAAATCTGGATAAACTTTTTATTTAACTTAAACTCTCTACTATATTTATCCTCCGGATTCACCTTCCAGTATTTCTTAGCTGCTTCAAGTAACACTTGTGTGCCTAGTACATTTGTTTTTAAAAATATAGCCGGATTCTCTATACTACGGTCTACATGAGACTCTGCTGCAAAATTGATAACTATATCTATATTATGTTTTTCAAAGATCTGCTCAACTAATACTTTATCTGTAATATCACCCTTTATAAAAGTATAGTTTGCACATCCATCTACTTCTCTTAGATTATCTAAATTACCTGCATAAGTTAAACAATCTAAATTAATGATATTGTAGTTATAGTGCTCTAACATATAAATGATAAAGTTACTACCTATAAACCCGGCACCACCAGTTACCAGTATATTTCTCATATTCTCCTCCTTAGCTGTCTTATCTTATGTTGTCATGGAATATTACTTTTTATATTAAGTTTAATAAATACTCACCGTACTCTGTTTTTTCCATTTCCTTGCCTAAAATAGTTAATTGTTCTTTACTAATCCAACCTTGACGATAAGCTATTTCTTCAATACAGGCAATATATAGTCCTTGTCTCTTTTGAATAGTTTGTACGAAACTAGAAGCCTCTGCTAAACCTTCACAAGTTCCTGTATCTAACCATGCCATTCCTCTTCCAAAGAGCTGTACCTTCAGCTTATTTTTTTCAAGATAAGCCTTGTGTATATCTGTAATTTCTAGTTCTCCTCTTGCTGATGGCTCTATCCCCTTAGCAATTTTAATCACATCATTATCATAGAAATAAAGACCTGGTACTGCATAGTGTGATTTAGGTACTTGAGGCTTTTCTTCAATAGAAATCACATTGCCTTCCCCATCAAATTCTACTACACCAAAAGCCTCAGGCTTTCTTACATAATGCCCAAATATAATTGCACCTTCTTGAAGTTTAACTGCTTCTTGAAGTATACCACTAAACCCTTGACCATAAAAAACATTATCCCCTAATACCAATGCAACTTTATTATTGCCTATAAATTCTTCACCTATAATAAAGGCCTGTGCTAATCCTTTAGGTTCTTCTTGAACGGCATATTGAATGCATAAGCCCAAGTTGCTGCCATCACCTAATAACGCTTCAAACACTGGTAAATCTCTTGGCGTAGAAATAATCAATATTTCTCTAATTCCTGCTAACATCAATGTTGAAAGTGGATAGTAAATCATTGGCTTATCATAAATAGGTAAGATTTGTTTTGAGATGGCCTTTGTAATTGGATATAATCTAGTCCCTGAACCACCTGCTAAAATAATGCCCTTCATCTACCTTCTCTCCTTGCCTTATTTATAATTCTCTGTACTACTATGCATCTCACATTATATACTTCTATTTATATAAATACATATATATATTCCTATATATAAAGATAAAAATATTTATACTTCATACTTTATATTTCAAGCAAAATATTTCTATCTTTATAAACAGGAACTTATAGAAACACCTAGCTTATTTAGCTAGATGTTTCTTAGTTTTTATATCAATTGTAGCATGTGCTACACGTCGCTCAATTTCTACTCTCTCTTTATTAATCATATAGTTGATCGCCATTCCTACCCCTAGGAGAATCCAGAAAATAGGTGCTACTGAAACAACTGAGTCATTGAAGAATCCAGCGCCTAAGTAACCTACTACTGCTAAGAATGTGGCCATACCTATGATTTCTTTGTTTTCATAGTAACCTCTAAAAGCATAAAGCTTAAAGCAGTTTACAATATATGTGCCAATTAATACGAGGAATGCAAGTAATGCAAGCCCACCATTATTAATGGCAAATTGTAAATATAAATTGTGTGGTTTATCTACAATCATATTAGGTGTATCATATGCCCACCATTTTGCAAAGATATCGTTTTGAGGGAATACTAATGGGAATGTATCTGGTCCTTTACCAATAAGCCATGTTTCTTTTAATAAAGGAAGACTTCTTGACCAAATATATCCTCTGGCAGAACCTAATTTTTCTTTTCCTTCAAAACCAATGTATGGTGCATCTTTGAGCTCGATTTTTTGCTCTGCAATATCATTAATTGCATAAAGTCCTTCATTTGGATCTACTTTAAATAAGAAGGCCTCAATATCTTTTTGAGAACCTGCTACACTAGTACGTACAATGACACGTACAATAGGTGCTGGAGATTCACCTTCTTTTAATAATTCTGTTTGAGTCATTCTATATGTGATGTAGTTAAATCTACTATCGTCTGTTGTATAGATACCATCTGTTAATGTATAGTTTACAGGCTGGCCAGCTTTGTCATATGTTTTAACATTTTCACCTTCTGCTTTAAATGTTAATGCATCATCTTGTGTTTCAAGTGTTGCTGTACCATCTTCAATAACTACATTTCTTACTGGAATATGATCTTTGTAATTAATTTTTTCATCTGAACCTTGCACAATGCTTGTTATATCGTTTAAAAGTGCTGGTAATCTATTAAAGATTTTACCCCCTGTTGCTACATTAAAGCCAAATACAACAAGTACTGCTGCTAAAATAACTGGAATGACAACCTTCCACTTTTTAATAATCTTATTAGCAAATACGATAACCCCTACAAGAAGCGCTACACCAAATCCAATAAGACCAGCTCTTGATGTACTACCAAATAATAAGAAAACAGAAGCTAAACTCATAATGCCACAGAAAACTTTGCACTTATTACCTTTTAAGAATAAAGTTAATGTCACAAAAAGTGGCACCATCATAGCTGCGAAAGAACCTACATAGTTATAGTGGAACATTGTTCCGTAAATTGTTCCTTTATCAATCAGTCCTGATATGCCATTGATTTTTTCCTGATCTGCTTTAGAAATAATGATATTCTTAACAAAATCATTGTGTACCATTAGATCTTTTCCTACATATTGGAAGTAGCCAATAAAACTAGATACTACCACTACGATTGAAAGTGCTATGACTATGTATTTATAATCCTCATATTTCTTAAATGTCATCAGTGTATACATTAAAAATAAAATATAACAAGCTGTTATAACCATTCCTTCTGCTCTATCTGGAATTCCCCACCAAGCTGATGAAGAGTAATCAGACATTACTGTAGCGATTAAACTTATTAAAAGAAATACACCACTACATATCATATATATACTTGTTACCTTATCTCTTTTAATCATATCTTTTTGGACAACTAAGAAGCTTATCACTAACATTAGAATAGCTGTGAGTATAATAAAACTAGCTTTGTAGCTTGAAAAGAAATCTGCGAACTTACTTGTTCCCATAGCAATTGCAACATTTACATCAGGTTCAACAATTTGCAATCTAACAATTAACGGGATAATTGCTAATGCTATAAGAATTGGTATAAACATGATTTTATTCACTATTGCATTACGCTTTTCTAGCTTCTCTTGCTTGCTTAATGCTTTACTTTGCGTTTGATTTTCCGCCATAAATAACACCTCAACTCCTTAACATATTTATTCCTAGTATAGCATTATATTACTATATATTCTATAAAATCAACTATTCCTTTTTAAGGAAGGCAAGATATTGTCCAATTTATACTAATGGGCATTTACTTTCCAACTATGGTATAATGTTTACAGCTTTGCTATGAATTAATAACTTAGGAGGAAATTATGATTCGGGAAAATCAAAAATATTTTAATGGCCTACAAGTTTTTCTAGATATTTTTATTATATTAATCTCCTTTGTGGGAGCATATATTACTAGATTTTATATTATGGACGATGGTGTTATTGCGCTCTCTTTTGAACGTTCACTCTCATTCATTATAGCGACTATTCCAGTATATCTATTGCTGTATAGTTGGCTTGATTTATATAGTTCTAAGCGCATTAAATCCCTCACACACGAGGCAACTAAAATCCTTGGTTCTAATACAATCGGTCTCCTAGTGCTTATGGCCTATCTCTATCTGCTTAAAGAATTAGACTTTGCACGATATGTTTTATTCTACTTCTTTGCTTATAATTGTATTTTAACTGTTAGTTGTAGAAGCTGTGTCCGTCTCTTCTTACGCAAATACCGCAAAAAAGGCTATAATCTCAAACACTGCCTCATTATAGGTACTTGTGAAACATCTTCTAAACTTATTCGTAAACTTCATAAAAATCCTTTTTGGGGCTACAATGTAATCGGTGTCGTAAGTACTGAAACTAGCCACCCTATCCAGTGGCATGATACTAATCTATCAAATGATATAGTACATACATTAGATGAGGCGGCTTCAACTTGCTTGAGTAAAGAGCATAATATAGTGGATTTAAATATTTCAACTTATGATGAAACAACTGCCACTAAAGACAGTAACTTCTGTGGTCATAAAATCATAGGTAACATTTCTAATCTTCCTAAACTATTAGAGAGCACTTATATTGATATCGTAATGATTGCTACAGAAGAGCATAATGCCACCCAACTCGGCTACATTATTTCATCTTGTGAAAAAGCGGGTATTAAAACTCAAATTGTACCTTATTACTATAAATATGTACCAGCCAGGCCTTATATTGATGATTTAGATGGCTTACCAATTATTGATACAAGACATATTCCTTTAGATAATTTATTTAAAAACTTCCTTAAAAGAAGCTTTGATATTGTCTTTTCATTATTTGCCATCTTACTAACAAGTCCACTTTTGTTATTCTCAGCAATTATGGTTAAGTGTACTTCACCAGGTCCTATTATCTTTAAGCAAGAACGTGTTGGCTTAGATCGTAAAACATTTAACATGTATAAATTCCGCTCTATGCGTCTTCAAACAGATGAAGAAGAAATGGATAAATGGACTACAAAAAATGACCCTCGTAAAACTTGGTGGGGTAACTTTATGCGCAAAACAAGCATTGATGAATTACCACAATTCTTCAACGTATTAAAAGGTGATATGTCCGTAATAGGTCCAAGACCAGAACGTCCTTTCTTCGTAGATAAATTCAAAGAAGAAATTCCACGCTATATGATTAAACATCTAGTACGTCCAGGCATTACTGGATGGGCGCAAGTTAACGGTCTACGTGGCGACACTTCTATCGAAGATCGCATCGAACACGACCTCTATTACATCGAAAACTGGACCTTCGGCCTCGACCTTAAAATCATCATTCTCACAATCTTCAAAGGCTTCATCAATAAAAACGCCTACTAAGTTTGGGGACAGGTCTACAATATCACTTATACAAAAGAGGCTATACTGCAAAATAAGGTTCTGCAGTATAGCCTCTTCTTTTCCTCTTCTCGTATCAGGTTATCCTTCATATTTGAAAGTTGCTTCTTTTGTCTCATTATTCCATGAAGATTTTACACCTAGAAGCCTACCTACTTCACTTACAGATACGAATGTTCTACCACTTTTAATAATAACAGGTACTTGCATTTGAGCCTGCGCACCATTTACCATAGCTACTTTGCTACCTTTAGTGAGCTGAATAATACGTCCTCCTGCAAAAAGTGTAGTTGTACCTTGTTCTTTATCATACATAATGTCTTGTTCTTCAAGTCCAAACCCTTGTGCTACATAACGCATTGGCACCATTGTGAAACCTGGTTCTTCAATATAAGGTTCTACATCCATTAAGATTTCTTCTTTTCCTTTATATCCTTTTTTAGAACCTATGGTAAACTTCAATATTTCTTTGCTAAGTCCTTTATAATCTATATCCTCTGTGTTTTTAGTTGTAAGTGTTAAAAAGTTTTCGATAGTCATACTTTCACCATAAGCATCTATAGCTGTTCCACTTAACTCTAAATCAATTTGCCCTTCTGGTACTGTACGATTTACAGTTACTTCATTCATGACAACCTCAAACTTACCAATTTCTTCACTTTCTTTAAATGTTACAAGTGCTAAGAAACAATCATCTTCTGATGTACTTGCTTTGATTCCTTTAATTCCACCTTCCGTATGCATTTCCATACTACTACCTTTAAGCATAATACCATTATAATCAGGGCTTAACTTAAAGATGATTTCACCAGATTGTAACATACCTTTTTGAAGTTCTGTTAAAGTAAATTTACCTGCATATTGATTTTGTAAACCTACCTTTAATGATTGTCCTTCAAGTTTAACTGAGAATGGGTTCTTAATATTAACAACTTGAAATGTTGTACTTTCCTCTGCTGCTGGTCCTTCGATTGTCATAAACACACTTCCCATTTCTCTTTTATCAATTGGTACATATACTGGTAGTTTAAGTGATACTCTATCTATCTTATCACTTTTTGCTATATCCTTTGATATAGTTACGCATAAACTAGTAGGATCTATCTTTCCTTCATTATCTTTTTCAAAGGTCATATCACTAATTAAGTCAATATTATTTACGATTTGCACACGTCCATCTTTTTTTAGCTTTATTAAATCTAGGTGTGGATTAAGCTTTAATACTTCATCATTTGTCATGCTCTCAATTTCTTTAATGCTCTTACCCGTTTCCCCATACACGGCAAGTAAAGTACGATAATCAAATTTGGCAATATCTAACTTCATAGTTAATGTACGATTAGCACGTAAACTATCATCTACTTTTTCACCCATTACGAAGCTAATATCTTCAATATGGCCCCCTCCAATTTCTACAGGCTTACCTGTCATTTGAGCATATATTCCATACTGTTCTACCTTACCTATGGTAATACCATCCTTAGCATTTGATAAATCATCTGAAACAATATTCACAAGTAAGTTGCCTTCTGTTGGCTTAGCTTGTTTCGTTCTCACATATAAATTTTTAATATTAACTGTTCCTGTAGACAATCCACCATATATAGGTGGCACAATAACATCTATACTGCCATGATCACTATTTTTCACTAACATATAAATACATGTTCCTTTATTTGAGAAACCATTTATAAATTCTACATCCTTTTTATTAGATACTTTATAGGTGGTATAGCCTTTTTGATCATATTCTGTCTGTACCCTCTCTCCATTAATTTCAAATACATAGTCTGTATTATCTAGCTCTAAAGTAAAACGTATTTCCTCATCCTTCATAGCACCTCTATAGGATTCTACAATCTTTAAGTCTGCTAACTTTCCTGTGGTCCCTATTGTATTTACAAGTCCTAATGCCCAACTTGCTCTATAATCTGCTACTGTTGCAAAAGTCCATTTACCATCTGTAGTTGTTGTGCCACTTTTAAGACTTACTGTAGCTGAAGTACCTGTTACCTCAACTAATAAAGGGAAAGAATAACGTCCATTCACATCAAGTGTTTGCCCATCTATCCTAACCTTCATAAGCTTATCTGACTCCTTAATATAGGTAACTGCAGCTTTTTTTCCATTGATTTGTCCACTACTTGCTTCAAACTTCCAAGCTTTATTACCTTCTACTATAACAGGTTCACCATAGGCACTAGTTAAAGCATCATTGCTCCATTTTGAATTAGTAAGTTCTAGATAAAATTCTTCATCTTGATGGTCCGTATCCTTAAATGAGATTCTCACAGCATTTGCTGTAGATACATCATAAAATACATAGTTTTTCGCTACTTTTATCATAGTTCTAGCCAAACCATTTATAGAAGCTGCTTGTATATTTATTTGCATCGTACTAAATAGCATTACAATCATAAGTAACCATGCATATTTCCGCCTCTCCCTCATAACTTCCTCCTTTGTATGCATTATTTTATATTTTTAAAATTTTTACATATATATTATACACTTTAACCTATTAATTAACTACTAAAAGAAGCATTAAATTTCTACTCATTTAACCTATATTTATTTACAAAAATAGAGTCATAGCTTTGTAAACTATGACTCTATAAAGTATAATCTATTGGTTATTATTTATTTTCAAAGGTTGCTGTCTTTGTTGTTGAATCCCAATTAGATCTAATACCTAATAAGCTTGCAAGTTGACTAGCTGGTAAATAGGTTCTGCCATTTACATTAACAACTGCTGTTGTCATTGAAATAGGATTACCATTTACAATTGCTATATTACTACCTGTTGTAAGGTTGATTGTTCTCTCTCCTGCAAAGATTGTAACTGTTCCTTTATTAAATAGGATATTTCCCTCTTTTACACCAAAGGCTTGAGCTAAATATCTTGCTGAAACCATTGTATAACCTGGTGCCTGGATAAATGAAGGTGCATCCATTACTACTTCTTTATCATCGATTGTGTAATTATATTCACCAATTACGAATTTCACAACGCCTTTAGATAAACCACTTGTTGTAATATCTTCTGTGTTAGCAGTTGAGATTTTAATGAAGTCTTTAACAATGATTGTATGTGCATTATTTTCATCATCATCTACATATCCTGCATCTGCATCAATTGCTTTACCACTGATTTCAAGATCATAGGTGCCTTGTGGTACTGTTCTATCTGTTGTGAAAGTTAAGTTCTTGAAGGTGATTGTAGCAGGTTCTTTAGAAGTACGATTTAATGTTAAGTTAATTTTTGCATTTGATGATGTCTTACCTTTTTTAACATCCACTTTAGTACCTCTAAGTCCAGAAGATACTTCTACATCTGCATCCGTTAAATAAATATTGAAATCTTCATCATCCTTAGTAATTCTAAATACGATATCACCTTTTTGTAAGCAGTCTTTTTCCGTTTCTTTAATAGTAACTTCTCCAGATACTTGACCTTGTTTACCTGTTTTTAGAACTGCTTGCTCATATGTTACATTAAATGGATTAACAATGTTAAATACTGTCTCACTTACATCATCTCCAGAAATGCCACGTCCACTTACTGTAAGTGTTACTTTACTCTTTTCTTTCATATTAATAGGAATACAAACTTTTGTTTTAAATTTAAGTATGTTACGTTCATCATCCTTATCTTTTTTGTATTTACCAGGTGTAAATAGGATTGTTTCTGGAAGTGCTAAACCATCTCTATCTGTATCAAATTCTGCTTCGCAATATGGACTGCTAGACCAATCACTATCATTATCTAAAAGTTCCTTAGCTAACCAAGCTGGATTAATTTGAGCTGCCCATTCTTTATAATCTTCATCACTATAATCTTTACTTGAGCTATAGCTCTTACCATCAACCTTGCCATCAAGTTTATGTGCGCTTGCTGCATCTTTTACGAGTTGTTTGTAATCCCAATAACCATTAGATAAGGTCATTTCAAATTCTCGGCCACTCATCATACTATCTTCTACGCCTTCACCAATTTCAAATTCTACTTCTTCTTTACGTCCTGCTTTTATGTCTTTAACCTTATCATTTTTCATTTTAACATAAACACCATATTCTGAAACCTTAGCTACTAGAAGATCGTTTTTCTCTTTTGTTAAATCATCACCTTTAATATCTACTGTGAAATCTCCTGTGTCTGGGTGTCTATTTTTTGATTTAACTTTGATATTTTTAAGTACTATTGAACCTCTCGTGTTACCAGAAACTTGAGGTATTGTAAATTTCATGATACTACGATCTGATTGTACTTCACCTTTTACTTCTTCTGTTTTACCACTAAGACCATATTTATATTCGGCCTCAAAATCACCTGTAAAATAGAAATCTGTATCACAAAGTTCAACTGTAAATGTTGTGCCTCCTTCTACATTCAATGCTCCTGCATAGTCTTCATCAATAGTAATATCACTTAGAACACCTGATGTATAGAATGTCTTATTACTTTTAGCATCTACAGAAATTCTCTTTTCTGCTGTTGTTGCAAAAACAAAGCTTTTAGCTGATACTGTAGTTTCCCCACCTCTTGTTACTACGCTTATCTTAGCTTCTCCGTCTTCTACCTCTGCAAATATTGGTAATCTCATGGTTGTATCTGAATGTGTAAATTGATTACTTTCAATAGTAACCATCATGATTGAATCACTTTGTCTTTCATATCTAATAGCATCTTGGTATATATAAGCTTCCACTTCGTTTTTATTAAGAGCTACTTCTCCATCTACTTTAACTGGTTTAAAATGATTGTCTGGATTTTGAGAAGCTTCCCATAATGTTTTTTCATCCCATTTGGCATTGTCTAATTCTAAGTAAAAAATCTCCGCGTTCTCATTGTTGTCTGTAAACTTAATCTTTAGCATATTAGATGTTGTAATATCTACAAATTTAGTATTTTCTTTAACCTTGAGCATATCTTTAACTAATGTATTCGTTGAGGCTGCCATTGTTATCGTTGGTACACTTGTAATAGTCATTGCACTTGCTAGAATGACTGCTAATTTTTGATTAAGTTTCATTTTAAAACCCCCTTATCAATTAAGCAGAAGCTATTGAATCAAAACTTATTTAAATCTCAAACTGTTAAGTGATTTCCTTAACTGCTTATATTGTATGAATCTTCCTAGAGAACATCAATTATTTTTTCCTTTTTTAACCAAATTGTAACCTGTCTGCAAAATATATTATCTATTTTTAAGGTATGTTATTTATTTTTAATTACATACAAAAGAAGAGGCTCTTGCCTTAAGCAATCGCCTCTTCTTTTGTAACTTATTTTATATAGTTTTACCTATATATTAGTTATTTTCAAATGTAGCTGTTTTTGTAGCTGAATCCCATGTAGATTTAATACCAAGTAAGCTAGCGATTTGACCAGCTGGTACGTATGTTCTACCATCTTTATTTACTACTTTTGTGCTCATAGCTACGTTGTTTCCGTTTACTACTGCAATGTTGCTTCCTGTTGTTAAAGAAATTGTTCTTTCACCAGCGAAGATTGTTACAGTACCTTTACCGAATAAGATATCTGCATCAGATACACCAAATGCATTTGCAACGTATCTTACAGGAACCATTGTGTAACCTGGGTCTTGGATGTAAGATGGTGCATCCATTGTTACTTCTTTATCATTTAATGTGTATTTGCTTTCTCCGATTACGAATTTAGCTACACCTTTAGCCATACCACTTGCTGTGATATCTTGTGTATTTGATGTTGAGATTTTGATGAAATCTTTAACTGTGATAGAGTGACCATCTGCATCGATACCTGTACCACCGATTTCAAGATCGTATGTTCCTTCTGGAACTGTTCTATCTGTTGTGAATGTCATATCTTTGAATGTGATAGTAGCAGCTGATTTAGAAGCACGGTTTAATGTTAATGTAACTTTAGCATTATCTTTTGCGTTACCTGCTTTACCTTTTTTAACATCTGATTTTGTTCCTTTTAATCCATCAGATACTTCAACTGTTACATCTTTTAAGTAGATACCGAAATCTTCATCATCTTTTTTGATTTTGAATTCGATGTCACCTTTTTGGAACATATCTTTATCTGTTTCTGTAAGTGTTACAGTACCAGATACTTGACCTTGAAGACCTGTTTTAAGAACTGCTTGTTCAAATGTTACTTTGAATGGGTTGATGATGTTGATAGCTGTTGTAGATACTTCGTTTTCAACACCACGACCAGAAGCTTTGATTGTGATTTTTTCTTTTTCTTTGTTATCTACTGGTACGCAGATATTTGTTTTGAATTTAACTTTATCGCAATCATCATTGCTTTGGATTTGTTTGTCATCATCATCTTTACCAAGTGTGAAGATAATTGTTTCTACGATTGCTTTGTCGTCATTATCTTGATCGAATTCAGCTTCGCATGTTTCTTTTTTCCAATCATCTTTATTGTCCATGATTTGTTCTGCTAACCATTTTTTATCGATTTTTAATGCTACTTTTTTATAAGCATCATCATCTACATCATCATCTTTTTTAAGTCCAGCTAAATCTCTAATTTTATCTTCGAGTGTTTCATCTTGTTGAAGTTTTAATTCTTTTTCAATATATTCTTTTACGAATTTTTTGTAATCCCAGTGACCGTTTTCTAATGTTAATTCTACTTCACGGCCTGTGATCATGCTATCTTCTACACTTTCACCAAGTTCGAATTCTACTTCTTCAATACGACCAGCTTTTACATCTTCAGCTTTGTCATCTTTCATTTTAATGTATACACCATATTTAGATACTTTACCAACTTTAAGGTCTGTTTTTTCTGCTACTAAATCATCACCTTTGATATCTACTAAGAAATCGCCTTCTTCAGGTTTTTTGTTTGTAGATTTAACTTTAAGGTCTTTGATTACGAATGTACCAGCTGTAGCTGGGTTGATTCCTGCTTCTGCGTATGATGGTAATTTGATTGTGATTTTACCTTTATCACTATCAGAAATTGTACCAGTAACCTCTTTTTCACCATATTTGCTGAAACCATATTTACCTTCTAATTTGAATGTAGCTCCATCAAATTTGAAATCATTGTCTGCTAATTCGATTGTGAATTCAGCACCTTCTTTTAAAGAACCTTTGTAAGCTTCTTCGATTGTGATTTCTGAAAGGCTACCACTTGTGTAGAATGTTTTATCATCTTTTGCTGTTACAGTGATTTTCTTTTCAGCTGTTGTAGCAAATACGAATGTTCCTTTAGATACTGTTGTTGAACCACCCATTGTTACTACAGAAACTTTTGCATCACCATCTTTAGCTTTTGCTAAAAGTGGAAGTGAAAGAGTTTTGTCTGTGTATTGAGCTGCAAGACTAGCTGGAACTGTGATTTTCATTGTGTCGTCGTTTTGTCTTTCATACTCAATTGTTTCATCGCCTACTGCATATGTCCATGTATTAGCAGCTTCAGCTTTTTCGAATGCTGCATTTTTTTCTACTGCTGTTGTTAATACATCTTCATTCCATTCTGCATTATCAAGGTCTAAGTAGAATATTTCATCATTATCATTGTTGTCTGTGAATTTGATTTTAAGAGCATTAGCTGTACCAATTTCTGTGAATTCGCAATCTTTTTTAACCTTAAGAGTTTCTCTTGATAAACTGTTTGTTGAAGCAGCCATTGTTACAACTGGAACTGCTGTTACAACCATAGCACTAGCTAAAACTACTGCTAATTTTTGACGTAATTTCATTTTGAAATCCCCCTTATTATATTTTAATTTTTTTAATTGACTTAACAGTTAATTAAATAACTAATTTATTTAACTGTGTTTATTTTATATACAATTCTTATTTAAATCAATACTATTTTGATTATTGTAATTTTCCTGTAATATTTGTAATACTACTTATTTCTCATGGCATTCGTTGAATTTCTAGAGGTTTCTTGGAATTTTTATATGTTATCGTTGTAATCTTACGTATAAAAAAAGGCAATTCGCATTATAACGAATTGCCTTTTTCCTTTATATAGTATCTATAAAATACTTTTATAAAACATTCACGTTTTATTATTTGTTTTCGAATGTAGCTGTTTTAGAAGCTGAATCCCATGTAGATTTTACGCCAAGTAAGCTAGCGATTTGACCAGCTGGTACGTATGTTCTACCATCTTTGTTTACAACTTTTGTGCTCATAGCTACGTTGTTTCCGTTTACTACTGCAATGTTGCTTCCTGTTGTTAAAGAAATTGTTCTTTCACCAGCGAAGATTGTTACAGTACCTTTACCGAATAAGATATCTGCATCAGATACACCAAATGCATTTGCAACGTATCTTACAGGAACCATTGTGTAACCTGGGTCTTGGATGTAAGATGGTGCATCCATTGTTACTTCTTTATCATTTAATGTGTATTTGCTTTCTCCGATTACGAATTTAGCTACACCTTTAGCCATACCATTAGCTGTGATGTCTTGTGTATTTGTTGTAGAGATTTTAACGAACTCTTTAATTGTAAGTTTGTTTCCATCTGCATCGATACCAGCACCTTGGATTTCAAGATCATATGTACCTTCTGGAACAGTTCTGTCTGTTGTGAATTTCATATCTTTAAGTGTAATTGAAGAAGCTTCTTTAGAAGTTCTGTTAAGAGTAACTACTACGTTACCTTTTTTACCTTCATTTACTTTTGATTTAGTACCTTTGATACCACCAGATGTTTCAACTGTACAATCTGTTAAGTAGATTTCTACATTTTCATCTTTATCTTTGATAGAGAATGTGATATCTCCTTTTTGGAACATATCTTTATCTGTTTCTGTAAGTACGATTGATCCACTTACTTGACCTTGAAGACCTACTTTAAGAACAGCTTGTTCAGATTTTACGTTGAATGGGTTGATGATGTTGATAGCTGTTGTTGAAACTTCTTTTTCAAGTGCACGACCAGAAACTTTAAGTGTTACTTTTTCTTTTTCTTTAGCTTCGATTGATACACAGATGTTTGTTTTGAATTTGATTTTATCGCAATCATCGTTAGATTGAGCTGATGCTCCACCTTTAACTTTACCGATTGTAAAGATAATTGTTTCTACTACAGCTTTGTCATCATCTTCATCGAATTCAGCTTCTACTGTACTCATATCCCAATCAGCTTTGTTGTCTACAAGTTGTTCAGCTAACCATTTTGTATCGATGTGTAATGCTTGTTCTTTCCAATCATCTTCATCTTGACCAGCTTTAATTGCTTTTTTACCGTCAACTGTTTCTGTTTTAAGAGTAACTTTTGTTAATTTATCTTTTTCGAAAGCTTTTTCTACTAAAGCTTTGTAATCCCAGTAACCGTTTTCTAATGTCATTTCGAATTCACGACCTGTGATCATGCTATCTTCTACACTTTCACCGATTTCGAATTCTACTTCTTCGATGCGACCAGCTTTTACATCTTCAGCTTTGTCATCTTTCATTTTTACGTATACACCGTATTCAGATACTGTAGCTACTTTAAGATCTGTTTTTTCTGCTACTAAGTCATCACCTTTGATATCTACAAGGAAGTCACCTGTTGAAGGATTTTTAACTGTAGCTTTAACTTTAAGACCTTCGATTGTCCATGTACCACGTGTATCTCCCTCAACTGCTGGTAATTTAACTGTAAGTTTTCCAGCATCTTTAGTATCAGCTTTAACTTCTACTTCTCTTTTACCTTGAGAACTGAAACCATATTTACCTTGAAGTGTATATTTTGTACCTTCATCGAATTTGAAGTCGCTGTCATTAAGTTCGATTGTGAATTCTCCACCGTCTTTTAATGCACCAGCGTAAGCTTCTTCGATTGTGATTTCTGCTAATTCACCTTTTGTATAGAATGTTTTATCACTTTTAGCTGTTACTGACATTTTTTTATCAGCTGTTGTAGCGAATACGAATGTTCCTTTAGATACTGTTGTAGATCCCCCTTGAGATACTACAGATACTTTAGCATCGCCATTTTTAGCTTTTGCTAAGATTGGAAGTTGAACGATTTGATCTTCTTTGCTAAGACCTGATACTGTTACTTTCATTGTATCGTCATTTTGTCTTTCGTATACAACTGTAGCACCGTTAGATGTGAATTTGTATCCGTTACCTTCTTTTGTGAATTTGTTTAATTCAGCAGCTACTGCTAATGTATTTTCATTCCATTCAGCATTTTCTAAGTCTAAGTAGAATACTTCGTCTTCACCTGTTGTGATATCTGCATCTGTGAATTTAATTTTTACAGCATTTGCTGTTGTAACGTTAGTAAATTCGCAGTCCTCTTTAACTTTTAATGTTTCTTTTGCTAAGCTATTTGTTGAAGCAGCCATTGTTACTACTGGCACAGCTGTTACTACCATAGCTGATGCAAGAACTACTGCTAATTTTTGACGTAATTTCATCTATAATTTCTCCCTTCGATTTATGTTTACAAATAATTTTCCTGTTTAAGTATTGATTAACTCAAAAAGATTATATATTTTTAACTATTCTAAGTCAATTTTAATTTCAAAATGTAATATTATTGTAATATAATGTCGAAAGATGACAAATGTATTAACTTTTCTTTCAATTTTTGCCATTATTTCCAGTTAATTTTTTTGTATACAAAAAAAGGGTTTACTTCCAGTGCACATTTTATAGTGCACTATTAAGTAAACCCTTTGATTTTATGTTTCTTTTTACTTGCTATTATTTTTCGTTGTAAACTTAGCTGTCTTTTCTACTTTATCCCATTCTTTGCTAAGTCCTAATATCTTTGCAACCTCTCCAATAGGCGCATAACTTCTACCATCTTTTAATACAACAGGCGCTTCCATTTGAATACTATTACGATTAACTATGGCTACATTACTGCCAACTGAAAGTTGGATGGCTTTATTATCATATGTGAAATATACCATACCATTACTATATAAAATTTGTTCTTCTGGTACACCAACAGCTAATGCAACGTATTTTAAAGGTACCATGATATAACCTGGCTTTTGGATATAGGTTTCTGCGCTCATTTCATATTTTTGGCCATCTACTGTGTAGTAATTTTCTCCTAATATAAATTGAATACCTTTTTGACGCTCTTTCTCTGCTTTCTCTTTTTCTATTTGAGCTAATTCTTCTTCAAGTGCAGCTTGTTCTTCTGCTTTTTGTTGCTCTACTGTTTTTTCTCTAATATAGGCTACAGTAATATCTTCTTTTGCATTAACAATAGCATCACCTTCTAATGTAAGGAGTACATCTTCTTCTTTAAAATTAGATGATTTATTAATAATAGGAATATCTTTAAGTGTAATCTTTCCTGCCTCTGATGCATTGGCACCTTTAATCTTAAATATAATTGTTTGGTCGTCTTTATTAAGTGTTTTAAGTTTCATTTTATCACTTACTCCTATAAATCCACCACCAAATGTTATGTAGTCATCTGTACTTAATTCGTAATCTATATCAGAAGAGTGTTCATCCTTAGATATGTACTTAAAATCACCAAATGCTAAATTAGGATTTTGTAATTTTAAAGTTATTTCTACTTCATCATCAATAATATTCGGCCTTATTTCTGTAAAAGTAATAGGAGCAATAGTACCTTCTTTTACTATAGTTGGTATTTCTTCTACCTCCCATGTTACTTTTTTCTCACTTTGTGCACCTATTAAAACCTTATGTGTATCAATTAATTCGCTCTTATCTCCTGGTGTTACTGTTACACTCATTTCTTTTCCTCTAGCTTCTACTACAAGAGCAACTGTGAAACTTACTTCATCTCCTTCTTTTAAATCCTCTGGTATATCTACATTAAGTTGAAGACTATCTTCTCCTTTACTCATTAATGCGATTTTATAAGCATCAATATTTTGAGCATCATATATTTCTGCACTTGTTCCATTACGATCTGTCCATACTGCATCTTCTAAATCTAAAATAATCTTTTCAGTTTCTCCTGCACGTTTATATGCATCTTTTATTGTGATCTTTAATCCTGGTGCATCATCTCTTGAACTCCACTTTGTTTCTTCAGTTACGTGTTCTACATGCCCTGTTAATATTGCTTGTGAGTGTGCATATAATGGTGATGTCATTAAACTAATTACTGCTAAAATTAAACCTATTCTTAATCTCTTTTTCATACTACCTCTCCTTACGTTATATTTTATTTTATATTAATCTTATTACTACTTTATAAGGATATTAATATACTTGATAATACTAGTAATGTATTCGATAATACCAGTAATACATTTGATAATACTAGCATTATACTTGTTTTTCGGTTTTTATTATGTAAGTACTTAAATATTTACTTCTTTTGTAACATATTTTTATTATTAGGTTTTCATATTAAGCCTATTATATTGACTTTTCAATCAATTATAACATTACAATTTATATGTTTACTAGCTATCTTTTAACATTTAATTATAAACCTATAGTACAAATAAAAGGAGCTGTCGCATTAGCTGATTTTAATCAGCTAATGGCAGCTCCTTTTGACTATCATATAATAGAAAAAGTCTATCCCAAATCTTGGAATTTTAAAAATGCCGTCCATTAATAAGCCACCAAGAACCTGAACTCTTTTGGTGGGTGCATTTTTAAAACTTTAAAATCTATGCCTCTTTTTTAAGTTCAAAAAGGTATGTTCCTGTACTTCCGTTTTGAATCTTATGATCTAGTTTATTGATATTATGTGCCATTGCGAGAAGGATACTTTCAGCAAGAACATTTTTCTTACCTCTGCATAAATATCGACGAAATGACATATCTCCTTTGATATTTGCAAATGACCCTTCAGCTTGAATACTTCGATTCATACGTAACATACAACCTTCATCTGTAAGAATGCGTTCTAAGTCTTCAGTTCGTTTCTTCTGAAAAACTTTTGATACCTCTAGTCGTTTAGTACGTTCCTCTAATGGAACTTTACTATTATTTCCTTTAATACACTGTTTCTTAAGTTTACAATCAGTACAATCTTCACATGTATACTGTGTTTTCTCAGAAACATATCCAGTCTTACTTTTACTTCTTTTTAAGCCTGTTACAGTCAATCTTCTACCTGCCCTACATAGATAAACATCTTCTTTTTCATCATAAGTCATATTTTCACGTCGACTGATATCTGTCTTATATTTTCTAGTTTTAGAGATCTCATAATTAGCAGGTTTAATAAAAGCGACCTGATTGTTCCCCTCAATAAAAAGATAGTTTTCTTCACTTTCATATCCAGAATCAGCTACAATGTTTTGATATTTAAAACTTAAGTGGGATTCCATATCTTTTAGAAATGGTATCAGTGTTGTTGTATCTGTTGGTTCTGGGCCGATAGTAAGCCATGTTATGTACTGGGCATCTACGCCATGTTGTAAGTTATAAGCAAGTTTAAGTTGTCCATTAAGCATTGCATCTTCTTTCATTCTCATAAAAGTAGCATCTAAATCAGTTTTGGAATAACTATTGCGAGTGCCACATTTATAGAGTTTTTGAGTGTATTCCTTAAGTTTATCAAGATGTTTGTCTAACTGTTCGATAGACTTTTGAAGTGGAGATTTTCTCTTGCCAACACCGTGTACAAAAGCTATGTTTTCTTCTTTTTTTATCTTATAGAGTTTCTTACGAAGTCTTTTTAAATGATGCAATGATACTTGATTTTGATAAATAACCTTAATGCCGTATTGCATTTCACAATCAGCCACAAAATCAGCGAGCTTTGCTAGAAGTTTAGCTAAATTTTTAGTAACAGCTTTCTTCCAAACAAAAGTATATTTATTAGCACATGATTCAATCTTTGTGCCATCAATAAAAATATTTTTCCCTGAAATTTCACCCAAAGCATAAAGCATCTCTGACATTTCAGCAAAGATTTCTTTAGCAAAAGGTGCAAAATGCAGTGTACGAAAACGAGCAATTTTAGCATGATCTGGTGCAGGTCGTCCTTCTAAAAGGAACATAAAGTTAATGTCACGATGACATGCTATTTCAATATCTCGTGCAGAATATTTTCGGTTCATATAAGCATAAAGCATAATCTTCAACATCTGTCGTGGCGTTGCAGAATTTTTCCTAATACGGAAATAAGTCAAATATAACTTTGAAAGATCCATCTCCTCTACAAACTGACTGAGCAAACGCACTGAATCATTATCTGGGATTATGCTATCAATATCTAAAGGTAATTTTAATTGATAAAATTCCTGAGTAAGTATATAATTTTTATGTAGGATATTATTTATTGGCATAAATATATTTTACACTAATAGCCAGGCTTTTCGAAGCCTGGCTATTTCATTTTATATAGTTAAAGGGGCTGCGCACTAATTTCTTAGTGCGACAGCCCC
>USPX01000002.1 GCA_900556665.1 uncultured Eubacteriales bacterium | reverse complement strand
AAGCATTAAGAAAAGCACTTTCTGATGAAGGAGATTTTATTTTTGCTTAAGTTAGCGGCTGAACAGTTACAAGTAAAATATTTTTTATTTATCCCTAATTTAATTTTTATAGTTAACTTAAAATATTAATTAAAAAATAATTTTATTATTGTTCAAAATTTTATAGACATGTTTTACAACAACTAAATTAATTTAAAAAAGTTTTTATGGATTTTTTATTGAATTTTCAAAATATTTGCATTAGAATATTTACAAGATTACTAAACCGTTTCCGATAACGTTTCAGTACTCATACTATTTCACACTACAAGGAGGATTTCTATGAAAAAAAGCTTACTTGCTGCTTTAGTTAGTATGTCTTTCGTTTGCGAAAGCCTATTTTCACCCTATTTAATGGCTTCTCCATTAAATAATCTAACTTATGCAACCACCTCGTCGACTACTTTGAACACTTTAAACGATACTTCAAATGCCAATTTCTCTTGGGACAATACAACTGTTTACTTTGTACTTACTGATCGTTTTGTGAATGGCAACACTTCAAATGATAATAGTTATGGGCGCGTAAAAACTGATAGCTGGGGAAAGAATATCGGAACTTTCCATGGCGGTGATATTGCCGGGCTTACACAAAAGCTCAACGATGGCTACTTCGAAAATCTTGGAGTTAATACTATTTGGCTTACAGCACCATATGAACAAGCTCACGGCTTTGTAGGTGGCGGTAGTGAAGGTGATTTTGCCCATTACTCTTACCACGGTTACTATCCTTTAGACTATACTATGATGGATAAAAATATGGGTACAATTGAAGAAATGCGTAAATTTGTAGATACAGCGCATGAAAAGGGTATCCGCGTTGTCCTTGATGTGGTTATGAATCATGTAGGTTATCTCACACTTCAAGATATGGCTGACTACAATATTAATCCAACGAATACATCTCTTTCTAATCTTGCCAACTGGCGCCCTAATAAAAACGCTGGTGAAACATGGCATAGTTATCATAGTACCTTACTTGATTATGATGGGCATGCTAGTGAATGGGCAAAATGGTGGAGCTCTGGGTGGATTCGTGCAGGTGTAGCAGGCTATACTGCTGGAGATGGTTCTGATACTAAACAAAATCTTTCTGGTCTTCCTGATGTAAAAACTGAGGTTACTAGCAATCAAGGATTAGCCCCTATTCTTAAAACAAAATGGGCAAAAGAACAATCAGGTTATGATGCTTGGATTTTGCCTGCTGCTAAAAACTTAAGACGTGATTTAGGTATTTCACCATCTGATTATCAAGTTAAATGGCTAGCTGCTTGGGTTAAAGAATTTGGTATTGATGGCTTCCGTGTAGATACAGCCAAACACGTAGATATGTTTAGATGGGCACAACTTAAAGATGCTTGTACAGAAGCACTTCAAGAATGGCGTCAAAACAATCCTAATAAACCAGGTGCTGATTGGGATGAAGACTTCTGGACAACCGCTGAAGTATTTGATCATGGTGCTAATAAGTCTAACTACCATACAAGTGGAAAATTTGATTCTGTTATCAACTTTTGTTTCCCTAAAAACGGTAATATTGGTGCCATCGATAGTACATATCAAAGTTATGCTAATAGTATTAATGGTTCTGATGATTGGAATGTCCTTAGCTACATCTCTTCTCATGATAAAGGACTTGCAAGAGGTAATATGATTGATTTAGGTTCTACACTTCTTCTTTCACCTGGTGGTATTCAAATCTTTTATGGTGATGAAACTAATAGGCCAGCTGGTGAATGTGGTTCTGACAAAGATCAAGGTTCACGTTCTGATATGAATTGGAGTAATATGGATAAATCAACTCTAACACATTGGCAAAAAATTGGTCAATTTAGGAATAATCATATTGCAGTTGGTGCAGGTTCTCATACCAAATTAAATGCGTCTCCATATACCTTCCAAAGAAGCTATCATAAAAATGGTATTGATGATGATGTAATTATTGTACTTGGCGCTTCTGGCCCTACAACAATTAATGTCTCATCTGTCTTTGCTGATAATTCAGTTGTACGAGATGCTTATACTGGTGCAACAGCTACTATTCAAAATGGTAACGTTACCATTACACCTGATGCTAATGGTGTTATCTTACTTGAACTAAAAGAGTTTTCTCCACTTCCTAAAATCGCTATTTCTCCTACTTCAAGTACTACACCTAAAAAATATTATACAGATAGCTTAGAGGTTACTGTTACTTTAAAAGATTCTTTATATGGTGCTTATCGTATTAATAATGGTGCTTGGGTTCCATTCCAGGATAAAGCTGTTATTACACTTGATAAAGACCTACCTCTTGAAACAACTACTAAAATTGATGTAAAGTCTTCTAATGACTATGGCACAGTAGAACAATCTGCTTCTTACTTGAAAACAGTCATTAAACCTGCTACTGTTCACTTCTATAAACCTGCTGCCTGGAGCACACCTTATGTTTACTATTATACAGATGATGAAAGTACTAATACTGTAAAGTGGCCTGGCGTACAAATGACTGATGAAGGAGGTAATTGGTATAGCTTTACAACTTCTGATTTAGAATCAGCTTACTTTATCTTTAATGATCAAAAAAATCAAGTACCTGGTGTTGATGAAGAAGGTTTCAACATCTCAGATGAACAATGGTACAAAAATGGTACTTGGACCCCTATAAAGCCTCCTACTCAAACACCTCCAACTGTTAAAGAAGGCGAACTTAAACTTTTCATGTATAAACCTATTAACTGGGGTACTAACCTAAATGCTTATGTTTATAATGAAAACAGTTCTGATGTTGCTACTATTGCAAGCTGGCCTGGTGTTCAAATGAATAATGAAGGTGATGATCTTTATAGCATTACTCTTGATAAAAAATGGTTAAATAGCAAAGTTATCTTCAATGATGGTCAAAACCAATATCCAGCTAAAACTGGTTTAACTGTAGATGCTTCTAGAGGCTATATTGATGGTTCTTGGGAACTCTGTCCTGTAGAACAAGACAATACGCTTTCTCTCAGTATCTCTCCTGAAAATACTACATTCTCAGATACTCTTACTCTAACTTTAAATGCAAAAAATGCAACTTCTGCAACTTATCAAATTAATGATGGCGAAGAAATCCCATATACAGATGGTGAAGAAATCGTAATCGGTGAAGATGCAACTGATAATGAAGCAATCACAGTTACACTTAATGTAACAAAGGATACCGATACACGCTCTGAAACTTACACTTATACTAAAATCCCAAATACAAGCTTAAAGGCTTATTTTGACAATTCAACTTTCAACTGGTCTAATTTACATGCTTATATCTACACTGAAACTGCTTCAGGTGTTGATATGGTAGAAGCTTGGCCTGGTGTAAGTATGAATTACGAAGGAAATGATATTTATAGTTATGAACTTCCTGAAGGTTGGGAAAATGCACGTGTTATCTTTAATAATGGTGGTAGTAATCAATATCCTGAGGCTAGTCAACCTGGACTTGAACTTACTAAAGAAACACCTGCTATGATTTATCAAAATGGTGATTGGATTACTTATGAAGGCACTGTAATCCCAGATTCTAAAAAGTTTTATTTTGATAATAGTACCTATAACTGGTCTACTGTAAAAGCTTATATTTATGATGAAAGCAACGGCAATGTTATGCAAATTCAAAACTGGCCTGGTACGGAAATGACAAATGAAGGTAATAACATCTATAGTTATACCTTTACTAAAGATTGGAATGATCCTAAAGTAATCTTTACAAATGGCTCTATTCAAATTCCAGCTCAAGGTCAAACAGGTTTCAGTTTAGAAAATAACATGATCCTCGAAAATGGTATTTGGACTAATTTTAATAAATAGTTTAGTTTTAACTCCTCTTATAAATTTTAAATAAATTAAAAAAGCGTGTTACATCCCCCTTAATGTAACACGCTTTTTTTATATATTTAAAATAACTTTTTCTTAATCATGATAAATGCAATCATTGCAGTAATTAATGTTGAAATAAATATAATTCCACTAAATGCATGTGGACTGTTTTCAAAAGGAACACTTACATTCATTCCCCAGAAACTACCTATCATTGTTGGTATAGCCATAATAATTGTAATGGAAGTAAGCGTCTTCATTACAATATTTAGGTTGTTAGAAATAATAGATGAAAATGCATTCATTGTTCCACCTAAAATGTTGCTATAAATGTTAGCCATCTCAATAGCCTGCTTATTTTCAATGATAACGTCTTCTAGTAAATCTTCATCTTCTGGATAACGTTTAATATTTTCCATACGCATCATCTTTTCAAGAACGATTTCATTTGCTCGAAGTGACGTTGTAAAGTATACCAAACTCTTTTCTAAGTCAAATAATTGAAGCAGCTCTTTATTTCTCATAGATTTATGAAGCTCTGCTTCCATTTGATGACTTAAACGGTCAATGTGTCTTAGATATTGTAAGAAGTAAGACGCATTTTTATAAAGTAGTTGAAGAATAAATCTAGTCTTTTTAAAAGTAAAGAATCCTTTAATCTTACCTGATTTAAAGTCTTCTAATAACTGGATTCTTTGAAGACATGTTGTAATAATATACTTGTCTCCAATGATAATTGTTAAAGGGATTGTTTCATACCCATTATGGCCTTCTTCATCTTTAATAGGAACGTCAACGATAATGACTGTACAATTGTCATCTACTTCTATACGTGCACGTTCCTCTTCATCTAATGCTGATAAAATGTGGTTAGTTTCTATATTAAACTCTGTTGCTACTTCATTAATTTCTTGTGGTGTAGGATTACATAGATTAATCCATGCGCCTTCTTCAAATTCGCTAAGCTGGACTAATCCTGTTTCATCAAATGTCTTATAGATCTCTTTCATGCTATCACGCCCTCATTTTTCACCTTAGCCTATTTTAAAATAACTTTCTAAACAGGCATAAGTACTTCCATGTAGGATGTGCTTAAGTGATTTATATCACTTCATGTTCGCTTAAAGAGTTATTTTAACCATAAAATAAGGTGAGTATTTTTTATTCCTTTAGTCTGCTTCCACCTACAACTCGGTTCTGCGTCCATCCATACTCACTCTCCTTATTAGTATTTTGATTTTCTAGCTTTTAATACACAAAGCTTCCTTATTAATAGTATTTTATTCTCTATGCCCTGTCAAGTAAAATGACTTGAAATAAGAGGAAATTTTAAAGAAATCTGTATTTTAATTCAAAAAGGCTTTCACAAATATTTACATGGATTTGTGAAAGCCTTTTTTCTTTATTATTGTGCTATTTATAAGACCAATTTAATAAATTTTACCAGCCTTTTTATTGCCACATTTTGCTTTACCTTGGATTTCGGTAACTGTTTGTTGTGGATCTTTTGAACAACATGATTTATGATTGCTTTCAGTGCCATGAGGCTCATGTTCATCTGGGCGTCTCATACCAGCTTTAGCCATATACTCACCACCTTATACATCAATTTATCGTAAGTAGTATGAGGTGATAAGATAAGTTTTATTCATTACTCATACAGCTCCTTAGATTTGTTCAAGAGCTTGTTCAAGGTCAGCAATTAAATCATCTACATCCTCGATACCTACAGATACACGGATAAGATCTTGACCTACACCTGCTGCTTCTAATTGTTCATCATTGAGTTGTGCATGTGTTGTACTTGCTGGATGGATAATAAGTGACTTAGCATCTGCTACATTAGCAAGTAAAGAGAAAATTTTAAGTTTCTCGATGAATTTAATACAGTTTTCTTTACCACCTTTAAGACCAAATGCGAAGATTGCTCCTGATCCTTTTGGTGAATATTTTTGAGCTAATTCATAGTATGGACTACTTGGAAGTGATGCATAGTTAACCCAAGCTACTTTAGGATGTTTTTCAAGATATGCTGTAATTTTCTTAGCATTTTCAACATGTCTTGCAACACGAAGTGAAAGTGTTTCTAATCCTTGTAATAATAAGAATGAGTTGAATGGACTAATACAAGCACCTGTATCTCTTAAAAGTTGTAATCTGATTTTTGTTACAAAACCAGCTGGCATATCACCATATACAACTCCATTATATCCTGCATCTGGTGTTGTGAATCCAGGGAATTTACCATTTTTCCAATTGAACTTACCACTATCTACGATAACGCCACCGATACTTGATCCATGTCCACCAATATATTTAGTTGCTGAGTGTACAACGATATCTGCACCAAATTCAATAGGACGTACTAAGTAAGGTGTTCCAAATGTATTATCTACAATAAGTGGAATGTCATGTTTATGTGCGATTGCAGCTACTTTTTCAAAATCAATAACATTGATGCTTGGGTTACCAAATGTTTCTACATAGATAGCTTTTGTTTTATCATCAATAGCAGCTTCATATGCATCAAAATCATCAGGATTTACGAATTTAGTTGTAATACCATATTTAGGTAATGTATCTACAAATAAATGATATGTTCCACCATATAATGTACTTGCAGAAACGATGTTATCTCCTGCTTCCGCAATATTCATAACGGCATATGTGATAGCTGCTGAACCTGAAGCTACTGCTAAACCTGCTACTCCTCCTTCAAGTAAGGCAACTCTTGTTTCAAATACATCTGATGTTGGATTCATAAGACGAGTATAAATATTTCCTGATTCTTTTAATCCAAATAAATTAGCACCATGCTCACAGTTATCAAACACATAAGATGTTGTTTGATAAATAGGTACCGCTCTTGATTTTGTTGTTGGATCTACTGATTGCCCTCCATGAACTTGTAATGTATCAAATTTCCAATCTGCCATTCTATCCATCCTCCTCAATAATTTTTAATTAAATATCTCTAGTATTTAATTATCTTTTATAATTTTTAACTTTTCAATAAAATTATAACTTATTTTATACAATTTATTTATTTTTCTATATTCTATTCTTCTATTGCATGTATGTCAATATGTATACTATGTTTTAATTTTTTATAAGTAATTTTAACAAGGTCATGCCCACATTTTTTATCTTTTCATATAATAATTACTAGACATATCATTTTACTGAAGGAGGAAGCGTATGAAAAAAAATTATATTTATTGTATTTTGTCCCTCTTAATTGTTGTTCTTGGTTTTCTCTTCATTCTTCTAGGTCTTTTGTATCCTACACTCTCTCCTAATACGCAGCGCGCAATTTTATTATACGCTATCTGCTTTATCCTTATTGGTATTGCGGCATTTGCCGTTCACTATAGAAAATACAATCTACTTAAAACCCTCATCGATAATGATTTACCTATATTAGCACGCTGGTCATTTAAACCAAACTCCTCTGCTATCTTAACAAACACTCTTAAAGAATATAAACATAACGCATTATGTACTCTTTCTTTCACCTTTATACTTGTTCTTATCTTTACTTGTACCTTTATTGCTACTTATCTACCTACATTATCTTATCTTGGTCCTCTTATTAGCATAATCTTCTTACTTGTCGGCATATTCATTATAAACGCTTACTTTAAAAGACTTTCTACCGAACCTATAGAGGTCATTTGGGGTGAAGATTTGATTTACTTCTTAGACGATATTTATACACTTCAAAAATCTATTTACTTCCTAGACAATGTGATAATTAATACAGAAGGTGAACCTACACTCCAATTGATCTATGGTCAAATAGAATATGATGACTCACCTTATTTCATTCTCGAAATTCCTATCCCAGAAAATCAAATGAAAATGGCACATGTACTTTGCAATCATTATCTAGAAGAAATCAAAAACATTAATTATTAAAAGCTTGAGAGTAGTTGTGGTAATAGCTACATCTTCATCTATAAAAAAACTGCTAATGAGAAAGTCATTAGCAGTTTTTTTATAGATATTTTATTTCATGATTTTAAACATGTGTGTGAAATCTTTACCAAGGATGCGAACAGAGTTCATAACAGCGATGAGAGAGACACCTACGTCTGCAAATATTGCAAGCCACATGTTGGCTACGCCCAGGAGACCAAGGATTAATACGATTACTTTAATACCTAAAGCAAATACAATGTTTTCAGTTACGATAACTCTTGTTCTCTTTGCAATTTTAAGTGCAGCACTAATTGATGTAAGTTTATCTGTCATAAGAACGATATCTGAAGCTTCAATGGCTGCATCTGACCCCACACCACCCATAGCAATACCAATGTTCGCTCTTGCTAAAACTGGTGCGTCATTAATACCATCTCCAACGAAGGCTACTTTGTTTGTTTTAAGAATTTCTTCTACTTTTTCTACTTTATCACTTGGTAAAAGTTCTGAATGTACTTCATCTACCCCTACTTTAGCGGCAATATTTTCAGCAATTTCTTTTTTATCTCCTGTAAGCATAACTACTTTTTTAATGCCTTGTGCTTTGAGTTTTTGAATAGCTTCTGCACTATCTTCTTTCACTTCATCAGCTACTACGATACACCCTAAATAACGGTTATCTTTAGCAATATAGATATGTGAACCTATTTCATCTACTGGATTATAATCTATATGATATTGCTTCATTAATTTATCATTACCAGCAAGTAATGTGCTACCTTCAATTTTAGCTATAAGCCCTGCACCACTTACTTCTTCAAAGCTTTCAAAGTTTACTTTTGTAATATCACCTTTATAAGCATTTACTACTGATTTAGCAATTGGGTGATTTGAACCACTTTCAATAATAGCTGCTATTTCAAGTAATTGCTCTTTTCCTACACCATTTGTAATAACTTTTGTTACCCCAAATTGGCCTTTTGTAATAGTTCCTGTTTTATCTAAAACAATTGTATCAATATGATTAAGCTCTTCTAAATAGTTACTTCCTTTAATTAAGATTTGTGCTTTAGATGCTGCACCAATTCCAGCAAAGAAACCAAGTGGTACAGATACAACTAAGGCACATGGACAAGAAATAACTAAAAATACAATACTGTTATAAATCCATTGTTCCCAGTTGCCTGTTACAAGTGAAGGCACAATTGCAGTAAATACTGCTAAGCCTACAACAATAGGTGTATACCATCTTGCAAACTTTGTAATGAATTGTTCTGATTTAGATTTTTTACTACTTGCATTTTTAATAAGATCTAAGATTTTAGAAACTGTACTATCTTTAAATGCTTGTGTTACTCTAATTTTAATAATACTATCTTTATTAATACTTCCGCTTAATACAGCATCACCTTCTTCTACATATGTAGGAAGAGATTCACCTGTAAGCATAGATGTATCAAGTGTTCCTTTGCCTTCAATGATTTCTCCATCTAAAGGCACCTTTTCACCAGGTCTTACTTCTATAATTTCGCCCACACGCACATCTTTAGGTGCTACGACTTGTGTGCTATTTCTTATAACTCTCGCAAACTCTGGACGAATATCCATGGCCTTTTCAATCTCTTTTGTAGAATAATCTACTGCGCAGCCTTGTAAATATTCACCTATTTTATAAAAGAGCATAACAGCAACAGCTTCTGGATACTGACCGATTATAATAGCTGCAACTGTAGCAAGTGTCATTAAGAAGTTTTCATCTAACATTCTTCCTTTAAATAAGTTACGTCCGGCTTGAATTAAAACATCATAACCTACTAATAAATACGCTACGAAGAATAAAGGATTAAAATCTGTAATAGCTCCTGCAATAAGTAATGCTACACTACTTCCTAGTAATGCAATTTCTTTTTTATGTCCTTTATTTTTTGAAACTGGTGCAGCTTTCTCTTCACCTTGTTCTTCTACTGTAATATCACTAAACTTAACACCTTTTTCAATAGTATCTGCTATGCCTTGCATATATTCTGTAACTTCCTTACTACTCATTGGTGTATCCATTTCAAATCTTAACTTCTTAAGCATAAAGTTAAGTTCTAAATTTCTTACATTAGGTTCTTGTTTAAGTCTTTCTTCAATTTTACTTGCACAGTGTCCGCAATTTAAGTTTTCGATTTCAAACTCAAATGATTGATATGTGTCTTTTTCTAATTTAAAATTAACGCCCTTTTCAATGCCATCTGCAATAGCACGCATATGTTCTACAACTTCCTCTTCACTCATTTGTGTTTCCATATTGAATTTTAACTTCTTAAGTAAAAAGTTAAGTTCTAAATCAGTTACATTTGGTTCTTGTTTAAGTCTTTCTTCAATCTTGCCTGCACAGTGTGCACAGTTTAAGTTTTCAATATCTAAGCAATATGCAGCCTTCATACTCATCCCTCCTTATAACTTTTTGGTTTATGTTCAAGTTTTTTTAATATATGAATGATTGCTCATATGTTTTCCTATAATCATAATATGCCTATCTGCTACTTTTGTCAACATACTATTGCCACTTTACATTCATTTCATTCAACTTCTACTTTTTGTACATACTAAGCCTGTCCTTTCTAACCTTTAAAGTTTCATAAGGATTTTGTACATATCACATAATAAAATATACAACGCCTATACTATACCTTTTAATGGTATATTTTTTAATGTTATAATAAACAAAAACATTTTATTTAATTAGGAGGTCTATATGACAGCGCAGCTTACAAAACAGCTTATGGATTTCATCGATGCAAGTCCAACTATGTTCCATACTGTTTCAACTTGTAAAAACATTTTAGAAGCAAATGGTTTCACTTACTTAGACGCAAAATCATCTTGGAACTTACAACAAGGTGGTAAATACTATACAACAGCTAACGACTCTGCAATTGCAGCTTTTTGTATTAATTCTTTAGACGTAGAAAACGAAGGATTTAAAATTGTAGGAACTCATGGTGATGTACCTGGTTTCAGAATCAAACCAAATCCTCAAATGCAAACTGATTCATACATTAAACTTAATACAGAAGTTTATGGTGGACCTATTCTTAGCACTTGGTTTGATAGACCTCTTTCAGTAGCTGGACGTGTAGCAGTTAAAAGCGACAATATCCTCTTCCCTGAAATGAGACTTATTGATATCAATAAACCTCTTCTTATTATTCCTAATCTAGCTATTCATATGAATCGTGAAGTAAATTCTGGCGTGAATATCAATAAACAAAAAGATACTTTACCAATCCTTACTTATCTTAATGAGCCAGCTGATGAAAATTTCATGCTTACATTAATGGCTGAAACTTTAGGTGTAGCAAAAGAAGATATTTTAGATGCAGATCTTTATCTATATCCATTTGAAAAAAGCATGCTTGTTGGCTTAAATGAAGAATTCATTTCTGCACCACGCCTTGATGACTTATCTATGACTTACAGTGGTCTTTATGGCATTCTTAATAACACAAGTACAAAAGGTGTTTCTATGTTTATCTGCTTCGATAATGAAGAAATCGGTAGCCATACAAAACAAGGGGCTGACTCACCTATTCTTGGCACAATTTTAGAACGCATCTTACTTGCACTTGGTAAAACAAGAGAAGATGTTTTCACAGCTTATGCAAATTCATTTATTGTTTCTGCTGACGTGGCTCATCTTGCACATCCAAACTATATGGAAAAAAGTGATCCAACTAATAAAGTGCTTCCTGGTAATGGCCCAGCTATCAAAGTAAATGCTAACTTCAGCTATACAACAGATAGTGATTCATATGGGGTATTCGCAGGACTTTGTAAAGCAAATAACATCCCATTCCAAGTATTTGTAAATCGCTCAGATGAAAGAGGTGGTTCTACAATCGGACCTGTAACTGCTTCTCATCTCGGCATTCGCTCTGTGGATATTGGTACACCAATGCTCGCTATGCACTCAGCTCGCGAACTTATGGCTGCCTCTGACTTTGTTCACACATCAGAAGCTATCAAAGCATTCTTTAGTTTATAAAATTAACACTCAAAAAGGCTAATCACAAAATGTATTTTTGTGATTAGCCTTTTTTCTCTTAAATCATCTATATGTAAAGTGAGGCTAAGTATTGATAGTATCTTTTTTTACACCTCTTGCTTTCAAGTAGCAATATGTCTAATTTTATTTCCAATTATAGTTAAAAAATCTCATTTTTTTACTTAGCTTATATCTACAATTTATTGTATAATTATATTGACTATTCTAATTATTTAAAATTGACAGTATTCATTATAGATAACCACAAAAACATAAGTTGTACTTATGATATTTTAGACAGCATTTTAATACACTAATAATATGTATTTCACCTAAAGACATATATCAAGTATACTCCAAGTTATCTATATCTACTTGCTTATAATAAATCTGTTTTTCAACATTTATTGTATTGGAGGTATCGACAATGGCTACTAAGTTTAATAAAGAAAAATTTAAAAAAGAAATTTTAGACCATGTAAGAAATTTTTCACGTAAAACATTAAGCGATGCAACACCTCAAGAACTTTATCAAGCTGTGGCTTTTGCAACACGTGACATTCTTACAGATGACTGGATTGAAACACAACATATTTATAATGCGGAAGCGCCTAAAACACTTTATTACTTATCAATGGAATTCCTCATAGGGCGTGCTTTAGGTAACAATCTTGTAAACCTTGGTGTAATGGATGAAGTAAAAGAAGCACTTAAAGAATTAAACATTAAAATCGACCTTTCTATTATCGAAGATCAAGAACCTGATGCCGGCCTCGGTAATGGTGGTTTAGGAAGACTTGCTGCATGTTTCTTAGATTCTCTTTCTACACTTTCTTATCCTGCTTATGGCTGTGGTATCCGTTATAACTATGGTATTTTCAAACAAGAAATTAAAGATGGCTATCAAGTAGAACATCCTGATGATTGGCTTGCTAATGGTAACCCTTGGGAAGTTAAACGTAATGATAATGCCCAAGAAGTTAGATTTGGTGGTACAGTTTACAGTTACTGTGATGAAAATGGTAATGTTCACTATGAACAAAAAGATTTCCAATCTGTTTTAGCCATTCCTTATGATATGCCAATCTTAGGCTACAAAAATGGTTTCGTAAATGGACTTAGACTTTGGGATGCTGAAGCACCAGAAAAATTCGTACTTCGTTTCTTCGATCAAGGTGCTTATGAAAAAGCTGTTGAACAACAAACGTTAGCAAAAACTTTAGTAGAAGTTCTTTATCCTAACGACAATCACTATCAAGGTAAAGCGCTTAGATTAAAACAACAATACTTCTTCGTTTCTGCTACTGTTCAATCTGCTATTGCTAAATTCAAAAGATCTAATGCAAACATCTATGATTTACCACAAAAAGTAGTATTCCAAATGAACGATACTCACCCTGCTGTTGCTGTAGCTGAACTTATGCGTATCTTAATTGATGAAGAAAACTTAGGATGGGATGATGCATTCTATATCACAACACATACTTGTGCTTATACAAACCATACAATTATGATTGAAGCCCTTGAAACATGGCCTATTGAACTTTTCAAAACGCTTCTTCCTCGTGTTTATCAAATGATTGAAGAAATCAATCGTCGTTTCTGCATAGAACTTCGTGAAGTACATCATATGCCTGAAAACATTATTCACGATATGGCTATTATCTGTGATGGGCAAATTAAAATGGCATACCTTGCTATCGTAGGTAGTTTCTCTGTAAATGGTGTTGCTGCTATCCATACTGAAATCTTAAAGAACGACTTACTTAAAAACTTCTACAAAATTTATCCTGATAAATTTAACAATAAAACAAATGGCATTACACAACGTCGCTGGCTTGGTCACTCTAACCCAGAGCTTGCAAGCCTTATTACAGAAACAATCGGCGATGATTGGTATACTGATTTAACAACACTCAAAAAACTTATACCTTATGCCCAAGATTCAGCCTTCATTGATGCCTATAGTAAAATTAAACATAATAATAAACTTCGTCTTGCTCAGTACATCAAAGAACATAACAATATCATTGTAAATCCAGACTCTATCTTTGACGTACAAGTTAAACGTTTACATGAATATAAGAGACAACTCATGAATGTCCTCAATATTCTCATGCTTTACAATGAAATCAAAGCTAATCCAAATGGTAACTATGTACCACGTACTTTCATCTTTGGTGCTAAAGCTGCTCCAGGTTATAGACGTGCAAAACTCATTATTAAACTTATCAATGCTGTAGCAAACTTAGTTAATAATGATCCTGATGTAAAAGATTATCTTACTGTTGTATTCATTGAAAACTACTGCGTTTCTAATGCTGAAATCATTATTCCAGCAGCTAATGTTAGTGAACAAATCTCTACTGCTAGTAAAGAAGCTTCAGGTACAAGTAACATGAAATTCATGTTAAACGGTGCCCTTACAATCGGTACATTAGATGGTGCAAACATCGAAATTTATGAAGAAGTTGGCGATGATAACATCTTCATCTTCGGTCTTACTTGTGAAGAAGTCCTCTCTCTTTATAAATCAGGTTCTTATAATCCTTGGGATATTTATAACCATGATGATGATATTAATAAAGTCCTTAAACAACTTATTAATGGTACAATTATTCACTCTGCCTCTGATCTCTTCATTGAGTTATATGAGTCACTGCTTAACCGTGCAGGTGACAACTTAGCTGATCCTTACTTCATCCTTAAAGATTTACGTCCATATCATGAAGCTCAAGCTAAAGTTGCTAAAGCATATCTTGATCAAAAGAATTGGAACAAGATGGCTATCATTAATACGGCATGTTCTGGTAAATTCAGTTCAGACCGTACAATCAAACAATACGCAGAGGATATTTGGCATATTAAACCTTTAATTCTTCCAAAAAAATAATCACCATTTTGAAGGGGATTCATATAATATAATTAGATGACATGAAACATCGCAGTTACTTCTTTGAACTACTTAAAGATTTTTATGAAATTGAATTAAACTTGTTTATGTACTACAAGTAACTATATATGTCTTTTAATGAATCATGGAAATGAATACTCCCCCTTCAAAATAATTTATTTCACTGATAGTTAGACTACGCAAATATGCGAATACCTCTCTCATTTTTTCTTTAGTAATTAAGCAATTTCACCAAAAGCGCCCATTTAATTCTACTTAAATGGGTGCTTTTTTCATGATATTTTCACACTATTTACTTAACTTTATGTTATACTATATATATACAGTAAATTAAGTATTAGTTTGCTAAATCAAGGAGTGAGTGCCATGAATAAAAAAGTACTTGTTTGTATTACCATACAAAAGAATAGTCATCGTTTAATCTCTGAAGGATTTGACATCGCCCGTGCTGTAAATGGTTCTCTTCATATTCTACATATTAGAAAAGGAGAGACTGTATTTGATCACGCTGATAGTAGTAACTTACTAGCAGAATTATTTACTTATGGTAGCGAACTTGGTGGCGAAATACATTTCTTATGTGGCGAAAACATTTCTGAAACAATTTCAAACTTCATCATAGAACAAAAGATTACAGAGGTTGTAATTGGTGAAACGTTAGATAATGTTCCAGAATCAGAATCAAACGTTTACAAAGACCTCTCAAATAAATTTGACTACATTCAGCTTCATGTAGTTCCAAGAGAAGAATTTCAAAAGCTAGAAGCTTAAAAAAAGAACGCTAAGTTATTGCCTATACAATACCTAGCGTTCTTTTAATTTAGATTCACGCAATACCCCTCATTTTGTAAATTTTAGTATTCCACTTATCTTTACTGTCATTTTGTGTTATACTACAAGGTAGTAATTTAATTATCTTGCATAAGCAAATAGGAGTTTTTATCATGAAAACTATCATTATTAAAGACTTAGAGCAATTTAATCAAGCAACACGTATCATTCAAGAAGGTGGACTTGTAGCAGCGCCTACTGAAACTGTTTATGGGTTATGTGCAAACGCTTTAAATGAGACAGCCGTTGGCAATATCTTTAAAGCAAAAGGACGTCCTAATGACAATCCTCTTATTGTACATATCGCTGATTTAGATATGCTCTATACACTTGTAACTGAGGTTTCACCTATTGCTCAAAAACTTATCGAACGTTTTTGGCCAGGACCTCTTACACTTATCTTTAAGGCTAAATCTATTGTACCTCAGGCCGTTACAGCAGGTCTTGACACGGTTGCAGTTAGATTTCCTTCACATCCTTTAATGCAAAAGCTTATTAAGGACTCTGGACTTCCTATTGCTGCACCTAGTGCCAATACTTCTGGTAAACCTAGTCCTACTAATATGCAACGTGTATTTGAAGATATGGATGGAAAAATTGATTGTATTATTGATGGGGATTCTTCAGAAATAGGAGTTGAATCTACGATTGTAGATACAACTGGTGACATTGCTACTGTACTTCGCCCAGGTGGCATTACTTATGAAATGCTAGAAGAAGTCTTAGGCGAAATCGCAATTGACCCAGCTATTACAAATACACTCAAAGAAGGTCAACAGCCTAAAGCACCAGGTATGAAATATACACATTATTCACCTAATGCTGATGTGTTTATTATTAAAAATTCATCTGCATATTTTGATGCTACGCATCATAATATGTTTGGGGATTTAGACAATCTCAGAGAGCATCTTACTACTTTAGTAAATGAAGCTCATGAACATAACAAAAAAGTTGGTATACTAGCTACTGATGAAACTAAACATTTATTTAAGGCCGACCTTGTACTTAGTGCTGGAACAGAAAGTGACTTACAGACTATTTCTGCGCACTTATTTGAAGTACTTAGAAGCTTTGATGACAATGGGATTGACATAGTTTATTCTCTGGCATTTCCTAAAAAGGGACTCGGTGTAGCCATTATGAATAGACTTGAAAAATCAGCTGGATATCACTTCATAACTATTTAGTCCATCTACTTCTATAAAATATTAAAGTTAATAAAGCTTTACAAATTTCTAAAATATATTATAGTAGTTATGATGTCTAAGTAATTAAGTAACTTTGAAATCAAATTTAAAACTAAATAATCGGAGGAACTATTATGATAGCAATTGCATGCGACCACGGTGGTTTCGCACTCAAACAAGAAATTATCGCTCATTTTAAAGAGAATGGTACACCATTCAAAGATTATGGATGTATGACAACGGAAGCTGTTGACTATCCAGATTATGCAAAACTTGTAGCTGAAGCTGTATTAAGCGGCGAAGCTGAAAAAGGTGTATTAATCTGCGGTACAGGCATTGGTATTTCTATTGCAGCAAACAAAATTCCTGGTATTAGATGTGCCCTTTGTCATGATGTATTTTCTGCTGAAGCAACTCGTCTTCACAATGATACAAACATTATTGCTTTAGGTGGCCGCGTTATTGGTCCTTCTCATGCTATTAAGGTAGTTGACACATTCTTATCAACACCTTTCTCTAATGAAGAACGTCATATTAAACGTATCGCTAAAATAGAAGAATTATAAGATTAAAGAATTTACTTACAACAATTGCTAGGAGGAATAATATAATATGGGAAAATTATTTATCATGGATCATCCACTTATTCAACATAAGGTAAGCCGTTTAAGAGACAAAAATACAGGTTCTAAAGAATTCCGTGAACTTGTTCGAGAAATTTCAGGTCTTATGTGTTATGAAGCAACTCGCAACCTTCCACTTGAAGACTTCGAAGTTGAAACACCTATTACAACAACTACTGGCAAACGTATTGCTGGTAAGAACTTAAGTATTGTACCTATCTTACGTGCTGGACTTGGAATGGTTGATGGTATGTTAGATTTACTTCCAACAGCTAAAGTTGGTCACATCGGTCTTTATAGAGATCCAGAAACATTACAACCAGTAGAATACTACTGTAAATTACCTAAAGATGTTGAAGAAAGAGACTTCTTCGTACTTGATCCAATGCTTGCAACTGGTGGTTCAGCTATCGCTGCTATTCAGTTTATCAAAGATCGTGGTGCAACAAGCATTAACTTCTTATGCTTACTTGCAGCTCCAGAAGGTCTTAAAGTTCTTCAAGAAGCACATCCAGATGTAAATATTTACTGTGCTGCTTTAGATGAAAAATTAAATGACCACGCATATATTATTCCAGGTCTCGGTGATGCTGGTGACAGATTATTTGGTACTAAATAACAATTTTTAAATTTTAGCTCACATTTTACAGGCATACTATGCTCATAAAATGTGAGCTAGATTTATCAGGAGTGTGTTTTATGTAATATTTAACACCTCCTAAAGTTTGAATAGAATAGCACTAATAAACTAACCCTATTAGTACTAAATTTTTTACATATTTAAGGAGATGAACTTTATGGGCAATATAGGCTACATTTCGTTATCTTTTATAGCTTTTATATTGGCATTTTCTATATCTTTTTTCATGACTCCTGTAGCAAAAAAAATTGCCTTTAAAGTAGGGGCAATTGCTAAACCTAGAAAACGTGATATGCATAGTAAACCTATTCCACGAATGGGAGGTATTGCGATTTTTACTGGCTTCATGATTTCATTCTTACTTGTTACATGGAAAATGCCTTTAACAAACATTAAACAAATCATAGGTATCGTTCTTGGATGTGGTATTATCTTTGTTCTTGGATTCTTTGATGATATCTATGAATTAAATGCAAAAATTAAATTTATCATTCAATTAGTAGCTGCTACTATCGTAGCTTTATGTGGGATTAGAATAGACTTCTTCTCTATTCCTTTCATTGGTGATAATCCTGTTTATACAAACCTTTTATCTATTCCAGCTACTATCATTTGGCTTGTAGCCATTACAAACGCAGTTAACTTAATTGATGGTTTAGATGGACTTGCAGCGGGTGTTTCTTCTATCGCTTCACTTTGCCTCATGGTTCTTTCTATTAAAGCAGGTTTCCCACCAGCTACACTTTTAACAGCAACTCTTGCTGGTTCTTGTATGGGATTTTTACCTTATAACTTTAACCCAGCTTCTATTTTCATGGGAGATACAGGTTCTACATTCCTTGGCTTTACACTTGGAATCACATCGGTACTTGGTTTATTAAAAGGTTATACTGTAGCAACTATTTTCGTTGCAGTCCTTGTACTTGGACTTCCTATCTTCGATACAGCATTTGCGATTATCAGAAGATTTTTAGCGGGTAAACCTATTATGTCTGCTGACCGCGGTCACTTACATCATCGCCTCGTGGATAATGGCTATACACATAAACAGGCCGTTGTTACACTCTATGGCGTAAGTAGCGTACTTGGACTTACTGCAATTGCTTTCTTTAGCCATGACCTAAAATTCGCTGTTTTAGTCTTCATTGCTATGGCAATTTTATTATATTTTACAGTTCGCAAAATGACTTCTTTCAACAAAGATAAAGAGAATTAATTCTATCCAAAAACTCCTGTTCGTGGGAGTTTTTTTTTATTAAATTCTCACCCTATCGTATAAAATCATTAAATGCTATACTTATTATATTGAAGTAGAAAAAGGAGTTTTTTACATGCCAGATATCATCACTCATTACATTTTTGGACTAGATACTGCACATAATATCAAACAATCTCCTTTATATAAAATTATAAAAGAGAATCTCGACATATTTTTAATAGGGCTTCAAGGTCCAGACCCTATTTATTATCATCATTTAGGCTTAAACGGCAGTAAAGCATCTGTTGCCTCTCGCATGCATACTGAAAAAACAGGGGACTTTTTAGTATCTGCATTGTGTCATGTTAGAAAATATGACACTAATTCTAAAGAATTTCAAGAAACCTTAAGTTATTTAAGCGGCTTCTTATGCCATTACATTTTAGATGGACTTGCTCATCCTTATATCTTTTATTTAGGTGGGCGCTATATAGAAGGGCAACCAGAAACTTATAAATACAAAGGACTTCATAAAAAGATAGAAATTGCTATTGATAGTATTCTCTGTGAAGAAAAGTTTGGTATAAAAGCTTCTCGGTTTAAAATTCATAAACATATCTTAAAGGATATATCTATTCCTACAAGTATTGTAAACTTATATGATGAAATGCTCTTTCTACTCTATGGCATTAATGGTGGTGGTAAGCTTTTTAGTACTTCTTATGAAGATACACGTACTTACTTTAAACTAACTTATGACCAACTTGGGGCGAAAAAGGTTTTTGCAAATTTTGCTTCACCACTTCTACCAAAACAAATTAGTACTTATGCAACAACCTTTTCATACTTCCACTGTATTAACCCTGATGTGGATTACTTAAATAAATCTAGACATGTTTGGCTACATCCAGTAACAGGTAATGTCTATACCTTCAGTTTTTATGATTTACTTAGAAATGCCACTAAAAAAAGTACATCACTCCTTTTAGCAACGTACGACTTTGCAACTTCTAATTTATCCACTGAAGAGTTTAGATGTTATGTTCCAAACCATTCTTACTTAACAGGTTTAAATACCGATGATACAAGACCAATGAAATACTTTTCTCCAGACATAAAAGTATTTTACTAAGATAAATAGCCGTAATGCATCCCACAAAAATGCATTACGGCTATTATTTTGTTCGTCTTTATTGTTCTATAAAATGCTTCTATGATATTTTATTTTTAAATGTTAAATTACCACGCTTACAGCCTTCAATAATATTCATAAGATGGTCTGATATTCTCTCAATATCAGTGAGAAGTTCGCTATAAATAACACAGGCCTCTACTGTACATGCCTTCTCATTCATACGATCAATCTGGTTTTGTCTAAACTCTAGGCACATCTCATCTATAGCTTCTTCTGAAGCTGTAATCTTTTCTAAAACCTCTATTAAGTTACTTGCATCTACAATTGTAACTGCCTTTAAACTTTCAAGTATATTATTACGTAATCTTAAAAGTTCCCTTTTTGCATCACTTGTTAACTTAATATCTTTTTCATCAATAATGAGTATGTATTCTGCAATGTTTAATGCATGATCACCGATTCGTTCAATATCACCGGTTATTTTAAATAGTGTATTAATTTTATTTGCATCCTTTTCTGGAACTTCATAAGCAGATACTTTAGAAATATATCTTGTAATTTCTGTATTTAAATAGTCTAGGTACTCTTCTTTTTCATTAATAGTTTTTAGATTCTTATCACTATCTTGAATAATCGTCTCAAAGGCATCTTTAACATTTTCCATTGCAATAATAAGCATATGTCCTACTTCATGATAAATCTCTGAAATGGCAATGGCTGTACCACCAATGTTATGTTCATTTACATACTTAAGTTGCATTTTTGCTTCTTTCTCATCTTCACCTGGTAATATTTTAATGGCTAACTTAGTAAGATATATGCCAAATGGTGCAAGTAATAATGTTGTTGCTATATTAAATACTGTGTGCATGTTGGCAATTTGACCTGCTATATTATCAGGTGTCCAACTTGCTACAATGTCTGTTATCGGTAAGAACATACATAACGGTACGAAAATAAATGTTCCTATAGTATTAAATAATAAATGAATAACTGTAGTACGTTTAGCATTTTTATTTGCACCAATACTTGCAAATATAGCTGTAATACAAGTTCCTATATTTTGCCCAAACAACACATAAACTGCTCCATCAAAACCTATAAGTCCTGATATAGCTAATGTCTGTAAAATCCCAATAGAGGCTGATGAACTTTGAATAATTGCCGTAAAAATCATACCTGCCATAATCCCATAAAGTGGATTGGAGAAACTTGTCATGATACTAATAAACTTTTGTGACTCTCTAAGTGGTGCCATGGCATCGCCCATATATTTCATACCAATGAATAATACACCTAAGCCTGTCACAATTTCACCAATACATGACATACGTTGTTCTTTAGCAATCATAATAATAATAACACCAATAAAAGCTATAAGTGGTGCAATAGTTCCTATGTCTAAAGCAACTAATTGCCCTGTAATTGTAGTCCCTATATTGGCACCCATAATTACCCACACTGCTTGCTCTAGCTTCATAAGTCCTGAATTAACAAATCCTACTGTCATAACTGTAGTCGCTGATGAGCTTTGAATAATTGCTGTAATAATCGCCCCTACTATAATTCCCATGAATCGGTTACTCGTTAGCTTCTCTAGAATCTTCTTAAGCTTGTTGCCGGCAGCCTCTTCTAAGCCTTCACTCATCTTCTTCATACCATATAAGAAAAGTGCTAAGCCTCCTAGTAATTTTAATCCATCACTAATTTCCATCTTAAGCCTCCATTTTCATCTTTCTTCTCTTAAGACTTTACTAAATCCCCTTTAAATTCAGGCTATATTTATATTAAATCTATGTTAAATCTATATAGATATGCTTTTCCCTACCTATTTCATGTTATGCTTGTCCTATATATGTTATACCTATTAACTAAAGAATCCTACTTTTACAAAGACTATAACCCAAACAACTACAATCATAAGAGATAACCCAAATAATACCTCCCAAATCCTATAAGGTTTTCCCTCCTCCTTCTTCACTTTACGCAAAAGCGCAAAAATAAGAAGTGCTACTAATGCTATAAATGGAACACTTAAATAAAGTATAAAACCTATCATTTTTTACCCCCAAATAATTTAATTTATTCATATTAAATACATTTAAAAGGAGTACACCAACATTTGTTAGTTTGTACTCCTTTAATTACTTTCTATTAATCTCTATAATAATTAATTAAGCAACCTGCTAAAATAATTGCTCTTTCATCATCTGTTAAATCACTTAATGTAAGGTTGAATGTTTTAGTTGTTTCTCCAATTACATAAGCTTTAATGCTTGCTACTTTATTTGCTACTGCCTCTCTAATACCTGGCACAAAGATATAATCACCATTTGTAAATACTTGTTCTTCATCTAATGTAAATGGTAACATACCCCAGTTAATAAGGTTAGAACGATAACGTTTTGTAGCATATTCTCTTGCGATATTTGCCCAACCACCTAATACTTTTTGACAAGATGCAGCTTGTTCACGAGCTGAACCATCTCCTGGTTTATTGGCATAAATTGTACTACCAATACCTGTTGCTTTAGGATCAATATTTTCAAATCCTGCTAAAGCTTTAATCTTTTCAAATACAGCTTCTAATTCTGGAAGTGCTTCTACTGGATTGTTACCAGCGAGTCTTGCTGTCTCAGCTTTTTGTACTTCTTTTGCACGTCCCACATATTCTGGTACACGACGAGAAAGTGTGAACTCTGCTAAACGAAGTGGATTTGAACGATAACTTGATGTTTCACCTGATGGAATAAGTTCATCTGTTGTTGTAACTGCATCATCGATTTCTGCAACTACTTTAAGGACAAGATTATCTGTGAGATTTGACATCTCTGGCCAGTCTGTAATGTTTGGACCAAACTTAAGTTCTGCTTCTTTATCTGCTTTGCCTACACCATTATAGCAACGTGTTTCATAGATAGATTTATCAAAGAAGTATTTAGGTTTTGTAAAGTTTACATCAATATCTGTCGCTGCTGTAAGTTTACCACCATTAAGTGAAGTTGCTGCAATACTTCTAGCATCCATAAGTGCAACGCCTGAAAGTTGACCATCGCTTGGTTTAGAACCTTCACGGTTAGGGAAGTTACGTGTAGAGTGACGAATACTAAGTCCATTATTAGGAGGCACATCTCCAGCACCAAAGCATGGACCACAGAATGCTGTTCTAATTGTTGCACCAGCTGCCATAAGATCAGCGATTGAACCATTTTTAAGGAGACTCATAAATGTAGGTTGACTTGATGGATATACGCTAAGTGCATATTCACCACTACCGATTGTGCTGCCTCTTAAAATATCTGCTGCATCACAGATGTTGTCATATGTACCACCAGCGCATCCAGCGATGACACCTTGTTGTACTTGTAATCTACCATTAATGATTTTATCTCTTAATGTAAAGTGTGCTTTAGAGCTTGCAAATTTTTCAGCAGCTTCTTTTTCTACTTTAGCTAAGATTTCATCTAAGTTTGCATTAAGCTCTTCGATTGTATATGTATTACTTGGGTGGAATGGTAAAGCAATCATAGGTTTAACTTTTGATAAATCTACGATGATTGCACCATCATAATAAGCTACCTTACCTGGTTTAAGTTCTTTATAAGCTTCCTTTCTGCCATGCATATCGAAGTATTCTTCTACTGCATGATCTGTTTCCCAAATTGAAGAAAGACATGTTGTTTCTGTAGTCATAACGTCGATACCATTTCTGTATTCTACGCTAAGATTTTGGATACCGTCCCCAACGAATTCCATTACTTTATTTTTAACATAACCATTTTTGAATACTGCACCAATGATTGCAAGCGCCACGTCTTGAGGTCCTACGCCTTTAGTTGGTGCGCCTGTTAAATATACAGCCACAACTCCTGGACGATTTACATCATATGTTTTGCGAAGAAGTTGTTTAGCAAGTTCTCCACCACCTTCACCGATTGCCATTGTTCCAAGTGCACCATAACGTGTATGGCTATCTGAACCTAAAATCATTCTACCGCAACCACTCATCATTTCACGCATGAATTGGTGAATAACAGCTTGATGGGCTGGTACATAAATACCACCATATTTTTTAGCTGCTGAAAGGCCAAACATATGGTCATCTTCATTAATTGTTCCACCTACTGCACAAAGACTGTTATGGCAGTTTGTTAAAACATATGGTAATGGAAATTCTGTAAGCCCACTAGCTCTTGCTGTTTGAATAATCCCTACATAAGTAATATCATGAGAAGCCATTGCATCAAATCTGATTTTTAATTTATCCATACTATCAGAAGTATTATGTGCTTTTAAAATACCATAAGCCATTGTATTTTCGCTTGCTGCCTCTTTTGATTCTACTGTAACACCATATTTATGCATTAATTCTTGTTTTGCATCTTGGCTATCTGCTACAATTTCTCTACCATTTACAAGGTAAACTCCGCTATCAAATAACTTTACCATCTTGCTGCCTCCCTAATCTAAATTATTTTAAATTTTTTATAAAAATATACTTTTGTACTAAATTATAACACAATACCACATTTTATCAAAGACCAAGTGTCTCTAAAAATGTTTTACTATCTATTTTCCTCTGGATAAGCGACATGATTTGATCGCTATAAATATCTTTTAACCCCTTTTGTGAAATATCATCTAAGAATTCATTAACTATGCCTTCTTCATCTTTTTCTTCCATGATTTCATTACAATCATTTAGCAGTGTAAAACGGGTTTTCTTAGTTATTTGATTATTATAAACAGGTAATGCCTTTCCTCTAAAAATACATACTTCCCATGAAAGATCTCTTGAAAATCTCTCATAAAATGTCTTTATCTTTTCATCATTAAAAGTACTCTTATTACTTAGTACAAAACCATATGCATAATTTCCAAAACTCACTTTCTTATCACCAATAGGACAAGGTATAACCTTAAAACTCTTTTCTTCAATCTTATTTCTCTCTAATAAGCTTGCCTGTTTACTCGTCCCTAAAAACATAGCACTTTCTCCTCTTATAAAAGCACTTAGTGCATCCCTATCTTCCGTAACTTCATATTTACCTTGAAATGGTTCAAGCGCTACTAAATTCTCAAAAGCTTCTGTTGCTGATTCCACATCTTGATAATTTTCTAGCATCATGTAGTAATAACGTTTTGCACATTCTGGAGAAGCACCTCCTACAGCTAGTGGTATTATATGTGCTTGTTTAAAATTAACTATAGTTTCTATAAATTCCTCATATGTTGTAGGATATGTCATATTACAACTTTCAAATATATCTTCATTATAATATAAGACATTTTCATCCCCCATAATTGGTAATCCATAGATCTTACCATTTACTTTAAAGCTTTCTAATGCACCCTTTTTAAAATTTTTATCAAACTGATGAGTAGTTACATATTCACTCAAATCCATTACCCCACCTATTTCTACTAGGCTTTCTAAACACTGTCTATTATCTACATAAAACATATCTGGTAATTTATTTGTAATGCCTGCATTAATTAATGTGTCATAATAAATATCTGTGTTAAACGTTGTAATCTTAAATTTTACACCTAATTTTTCTTCATCATAACTGGTATAAATACTCTTAACCATTGTTTCATCTAAATCGCTTGGTATCCAAATACTATATTCTTTTGTAGACGACTTTAACATCTCACTTGCCATAGTATCTTCATCTTGCATATTATGTACTATACTTAATAACAGTCCCCCTGAAATAACTGCGAAAGCCATAATAATCCCAATAATAATATGATTTAGCCTCTTTTTATGGTGCACCTTTTTCACCTCTTATGCTATATTTTTATACCTTCTAAATCCTTTATCTGAAAATTTACTGTACGATTATATCATAGGCATTTTAGAGGTGAAATAGCCTTTATTGTTGTATATTATTGTCATGTTCTACCAGTCAATTGCTGATATATCTTCCATTTCATTTTTGTATATTTCATATGGAATATATAATCTTATTTTAGTACAATGCCCTATAATCGTTTCGATATTTATAATATCTTCTACGTTTTGTACATTATAGATAATCTGTATTCTTTTAATAATCGAGCGTAATCCAAAGCCCGAATCACTATGTAATTTCTCATCATTCATAATATGTACTACTGTTTCTTCATCTATCCCCTTACCATTATCACGCACCTCTACGATAAAACGTTTTGATTCTATATCATTCTTTACACCCACATATATTTGTAATGGTTCATTAATTGTTCGAATAGCATACTTTACTGCATTTTCTACCAGAATTTGTAGAGTCATACGCGGCATTAAATATTCATTAAGATCCTCATCCACTTCATACATGGCTTCAAATAAATTAGGATTTTTTAATAAAGTTATATTTAAATACTCTTTTGCAATCTCTATTTCTTGTGCTACGGTATTTAACTCTCTTTCTTTATTAAGGCACGCCCTATAATATCTGGCTAAACTCTTAATCAGTTCTACTGCATGCTCCTTATCTTCTATAGCAACTAAAACACTGACACTATTTAATGTATTATATAAAAAATGAGGATTTACCTGATAATTAATCATTGAAAGTTCCAGTGCCTTTAACATACGTTCTTTTTCTTTTGACTGCCTTACTAAGAGCTGAATTCTCCGGAGCATTTTATTTAATGCACAACATATACTATTGATTTCTTTGTAATTACCACCGGCTTCAAATTCCCCCATACTCTGACTATCAGTAGCAATCTCATCTGCACGAGCTGAAATTCTCTCTAGTGGATAAATCACTTGTCTTCCGATTAAAAAGATTGCTAGGATGAAAAATAACATATTGATAAAATGTACACCCAATAAAATCATTTGCAGTGTGTTATCTTGTCTTTCACCTACATACTTTCCTAAAATCTTAGTTCTCATTTCATTACTTTGTAACTCTATATGATGATATTTATCATTCCATATTTGCTTCGTCTTAGCATCAGCATTACCTTTTATAATTGCTTTATATAATTTGCTCATTTCATTATTTTTAGGCAAACTAATTATATTCCCCTCTTCATCCACAATAAGCATTTCAAAATCAATTTTCTCTAAGATACTCGTTAACTTCTCTTCTAAATAACTCGTATCTACAAAAAGAAACAGGTAGCCTAATATGTCACCTGTTTCTTTCGATCTTATACTTCTTGCAATGTACATGGTAGGGGTATCATTAGGATATGCTGCAAGTGAAATATAGCAATCCCCTTCTTTTTGACGAATAGGCATTAAATCAAATTTCTCAAGAAATTCGCTTTTATCCTCTCGTATATTTATATTGCTTGTACAAACTACATTATTGCAAGAATCAGTTACATATATGGCTGATAAATTATTATTCTTCATTAAATACTTATGCAAAATAGTCTTCATGCTATTTTCATTTGTATTTAATGTATCTTTCAATGTATTTTGAACAGCTTCATCCACCACTATTTCAAGTGATTGTCCCCTAACTTGTTCAATTAACAAGTCTAAAATAACTGTTGTTCTTTTAAGTGTTTGTGTATCTTCTAGATATTCCTTACATTGTACACGCTGCATATTAATTGTCCCAATCATTATAGAGCCGACTACTAATGAAATTGCCATTATAATAAGGTAGTTTCTTATAAATATCCACCTAATACTTCTTTCTTTCATCTTTATTTCGCCCCTTAAACTTATCTATATAAGTCTGTGTTTACGTTTTGCTCTCTCCTCTATTTCCTGCCTAATTTGCAACAATAATTGCATAACAGCCTTTTCTTCAATAGGCTTAAGAATATATTGGGTGATGCCATATCTAATAGCCGTCTTAGCATATTCAAAATCCTCATACGCAGTAAGTATAACAATCTCTACATGCTTATCTTTTTCCCTTACTTCCTTAATAAAATCAAGTCCATTCATAATAGGCATTTCAATATCAGTAATAATAAGATCTACTTCTTCTGTTTCTAACTGTTCTAAAGCTTGTTTACCATTTTGAGCTATACACGTAATCTCAAACCCCATCTCTTCCCAATTAATAAGTTTTTGCAGTCCTAATCTAATGATAGGCTCATCATCTACAATTTGTACATTTAACATATTATCCCCCTAAACTTATTACAATTTATAAATATATTTAAGCATACCTTTAGGCACTTCTACATTTGATTTAGTTGCTCTAATACGTTCTAGTAAAGCTAATGCTTTATCTGATTCAATGTCTATATTAAAGAGCATAAGTAAACGAATCTCTAATAATTCCATATAAATATCATGTTCTTCTACCCATTGTTCGTAGGTCAATATATTTTTATAAATCGCATCAGCTATACTATTCATATTCTTCATAATCTGCTCAACCACAGTATCATATAGTAAATCTACAGAATTAATCTTAATAAAAGTTTTTGTAAACTGTAACATAAGCATACTAATAATGCTTTCTGTCTCTTTAGTAGAGAAATTATTGCTTAGTTTGCTAGTGGCAATCTTATTATAGATTGTATCTGTATAATAATGAATGAATGTCTCAAAGTCCCCAATATTATCATCCATTTCTATCTGGAATAATATCCTAAAGAAAAGATTCCATTGAAATTCTTCATTCATATAATGCATAATGTGTTGTCCTAAAATAGCTGTATGTTCATTTTTAAATATAGGTTCTCGTTCAAATTCAAGACGGTTTCTAAAATCAATATTACTTCTATCAATTTGTCTAATCTTCTCAAGTCCAATAAGTAGATTATTATTATAACGTTCAAGGTCACTATCTAAGGCATCTCTAAACACATAACGTACAATAGCTTCACAAGAGGACCTAAAATCTACAAGTACACCTAAGCTTTCTTTCATACGTTCCGCAAAGATGTCATAAATAATTTTAGAAATTAGTTTCTCTAACTGTTCCTCCCTTGTAGCATATTTCTTATTACCTTCTTGATTAAACTGATTTGATATAAGTAAGAGCTGTTGATCAATTGTAGTTAAGCTATTTTTGATAGACTTCATAATGTCCTTATAAAATTTATCTTCTATAATATAGTTATAATTTTTATAAATAATCTTATGTTCAATTTCACTCCAAAAAATATTAACTAATGACTTAATTTGCATTTCAAAATTAATCGTACCTTCTCCGGTAATATACTTTCCATCAATACGATAAATTTTCATTCCGTTTTTCTGCTCTTGTGGCTGCTTACCTCTAAAATCTAAAACGACACACGGATTTTTTAAGCTATAATAAAACCCCTCTTCTTCACACTTCTCAGTGAAATACTTTTTGAGTCCCTTATAAATATCTGCTTCATCCTCTATAAACTTACACCCTAAACGAATCCCTATAATATCTGGTACATTTTCAAATAATGCTTCCTTATTTTCATACTTTTGATAATAGTGATTACGAATAATTTTCTCTTTTAGACTTTTAGCAGATTTTACGCGAGATTCAATACTAATATATCCCCTCTTAGTTTCTTCTAAAAATGTTTCAAAAAACTCCTCAATCTCCTCACTGGCATTTTCCAACTGAGGTTTCATCTCCTCTAGCTGCGTAAGCACATCCTCTATAAAATCAAATAGCTTTAGTTCCATGTCCCTAGCTCCTTTAAATCCTTATCCTTTTTCTACTCTCTATCTTGTCCCTTAAGCAGTAATCTACTATCAATATTATACTAACCTATAATATAAATATTATTAAGAGTCTTAAATAACAAAAAAAGACCTTGAAAAAGGTCTTTTCTTTGTGTAATTAGTTGCTTTTTTAATTATTTTAATTCTAAACCTGCTAATCTAGCTAATTCAATAATAGTAGCTTTAGCAACTTTTTTACCTTTGTAATCAATAAGGTCTTCCATACTTCCATTGAAAATGTCAGCTGGTTCGTATTTTTTAAGTACAATTTTGTCATCATCTACGAAGATTTCTAATGCATCTTTTTCATTGATATCTAAATTTCTTCTTAATTCGATTGGTAATACTACTCTCCCTAATTCGTCTACCTTTCTTACAATACCTGTTGATTTCACTAACATCCTCTCCCTTTAAAAAATGTAATTTTTTCTCTCATAATATTCACAATATTTTCCATGTGCTAATTATAAAGTACCATAATTAGCAATTAAAGTCAAATATTTTTTTGTATTTTTTTATACTTTTGTAAAATTTCTTCCTACCCTAATATATAATATTTGTCGAATAATTATATGGTGCATATATTTTAACATTTTATTGTAGAATATACCTCACTTCAAATGTCTAATCTCGGCCTTTTTTGCCTATTTTTATATTCCTTTCATAAGTGCAACTTTTTACACCGTTTAAGATTTTACTGGTAATATGCAAATTCTTGTTCTTGGTTATTTCCATATTTTTTATTAGATTTTCTTTTATAAATATGTACATGTTCTTTTATATGAAGCATATATTTAGTAAAGACAAGCGTTATTTATTATAAGAAAGGAACATGACCATGCTAAATTATCTCTGGAGTTTCATGATTATATTTGCAGTCATTATTGCTGGTTTTAGAGGTGGTATGGGAACCATTACAACTGCTGCACTTAATGCTTCCGAAGAAGCTGTGACCATTTGTATTAAGACATGTGGCATTCTCTGTATGTGGATGGGGATTATGCGTATCGCCGAAAAATCTGGTCTCATTGATGCACTTGCGAAGAAAATGACCCCAATCTTAGACTTTCTATTTCCTAGCGTTCCTAGAAATCATCCAGCTCGTAAATACATAGCCACCAATTTCGTTGCCAACTTTTTAGGTCTTGGCTGGGCAGCTACTCCACCTGGACTCAAAGCAATGGTGGAATTACAAAAGCTTAACAAAGAGTCACATACAGCAACCAATGCAATGTGTATGTTTTTAATTGTCAATATGTCTTCTATTCAGCTTATCCCTATTACGATTATCTCTTATAGGGCAAGCTATGGTAGTAACAATCCTACAGATATTATTGGACCGTGCATCTTAGCTACTTACGCCTCTACATTCATTGCCATTGTATTTACAAAGTTCATGGAGAGGAGGTCTAGAAAATGAGTATTTTAGTCACTCTCTCAGATTGGATTATTCCTATTATTATTGCTGGCATTATCATCTACGGACTTCTAAAAGGTATAAATGTTTATGAAACCTTTATCGAAGGTGCTGCTGCTGGCATTAAAGTTGTACTGGATATTTTGCCTACTTTGGTAGGTCTTTTAGTAGCAGTAGGTATGTTGCGAGCTTCTGGTGCATTAGATGGTTTATGTCTGCTTATTAGTCCCATCTTCAAATGGTCTAAGTTTCCTGTAGAAGCTGTTCCTATCGCATTAATGCGTACCTTCTCTTCTTCTGCCACTACTGGACTTATACTAGATGTCTTTAAAACTTATGGCCCAGATTCCTTTATGGGGCGTTTAGTTGCCATCATGTTTAGTTGTACTGAAACAGTTTTTTATACCATGTCACTTTACTATATGACAATTAAAGTCACCAAAAGTCGTTATACTTTACTTGGCGCTCTTTTAGCGACACTAGTTGGCTTTATATTTGCATACTATCTTACATTATTTACTTTTGGCGTATAATTTTTGTCATATCATATATTGTTTTTCATTTAAAGATGTTATAATGATGATATATTATGTGCCTTTTACTAATGAAGCTTGTAAGGAGAATTTATTATGTTAGATAAAATAAAATCTTTAATATTTGGTTCCTCAGATGTTTATGAAAATGAAACATGGTACCACAAAAATGGAAAAGTAATGTATGAAGGTAGTATTAAAGGCTCAAATTTCCATGGATTAGGTAAATACTACAATGAAGATGGTAAGCTTTGCTACGAAGGACACTTTTCAAATGGATTTCCTGAAGGTGAAGGTAAGGCCTATTTAGAGGATGATAGCACATATGAAGGTGCTTTTCATAAAGGTGAACGTACAGGAATGGGTACCCAACGTTTCACAGATGGTAGTTATTATGAAGGTCGTTTTGTAAATGGTATCTTTGAAGGACGCGGTAAATTACATACAGCAGACGGCACACTGTTTGAAGGTAATTTTTCAAAAGGACAACTTCAAGGATATGGTACAGCACTTTATGCTAATGGGGATCGTTACGAAGGTAATTTTAAAGACGGTATGGAAACAGGTGAGGGGAAACTTTCTGTATCTGATGGCGTTTATGAGGGTGATTTACTCGAAGCTCTTCCTCATGGTAAAGGTTGCTTTACTTGGAATAACGGCACAGTATATCGTGGTGACTTCTTAGAAGGTCAAATGACTGGTAAAGGTATGATTACATACGCTAATGGCGATAAATATATCGGTGACTTTAAAAACGGCTTTAAACACGGTAACGGAACTTACCAAGAAGCCTCAGGTATGCAATACGAATGTATCTTCGACGAAGATATCCTTATCTCAGTACCTGAACAAGGTAATCCTAACGCAAATTAATATACATTATTATAGTACAAACTCCCAAAGAGCTACTACGAAATATATTCGCAGTAGCTCCTTTTTTCATTTCTAATATCCCACTACCCACTTTCATCTTTCTCCTTCAACGTATTAGCTATCTAAGTTATCTAATAGGAAAGAGGGAGTATGTACTGATGCCAATCTACC
>USPX01000001.1 GCA_900556665.1 uncultured Eubacteriales bacterium | reverse complement strand
AGATATCACATGCTTGGAGCTTATTCTACTTGTAAATTTAACTAGCACAACTCGTTAAGATAATTATTTTTAAGTCCTATCATTTTCATCGTCATATACCATGGAATAAGTCCTGCACTAATATACATGGTCATCACGCACATACGATAAATAATTTTACGATAAGGCATTTCCTTCCTACTCACTAAATAACCGAAGAAGCTACAGCACCCCACTGTCACCACAGTTCCCAAAATAGCCCTAGAAGCTGAAATCACAGAAGCTGCTAAGATATTACTCCTCTCAAATACTTCCTTATAGGTTTGTAAGCTTGGAGATACTGGGAGTAAAAATATACCCTGCAATTCAACAGCCTTCGGGTCACTTAAAGAATATAAAAATACATAGTAAAATGGATAAAAACATATGATTGCAAAAGCTATTAACAAAATATAGTTCATCACCATAATGATTTTCTCACCAATCGCTCTATTTCTCATTACGCTCCTCCTCCCTTACAAAATGGCTTCTCCTCTAAATTTCTTAGCCATCTTATTGACTGCAAATAAAATAGCTACACTTACAATAGACTTTGCCATTCCAACAGCTGTGGCATAGCCAAACTCCATATTGGTAATACCTTGGGTATAAATATATGTATCTAATACATCAATCTTATTTAAAATCAAAGGATTCCTAAAAACATAGTATTGTTCAAATCCTGTATTTAAAATATTTCCTACTGCCAAAATTAGCAGTACAAAAAATGTTTGTTTCAGTTCAGGCAAGCTAATATACCATATCTTCATGAGTCTTCCTGCGCCATCTACATCTGCTGCTTCATACAAAGTTTTATCAATACTGGATAAGGCTGCAATATAAATAATGGCATTCCAACCTAAAGTCTTCCATAAACTAATTAAAGTTTGAATAAGCCATACTCTATTATCATCTAAGAGTACCTCCACCGGTGCATTAGTTAAATGCAAATGTAAAAGTATTTGATTAATGCCCCCCTGACTCCCAAAGAACATATAGAAAATCCCGTAAACAAGTACCCAAGAAATAAAGTTTGGTAATGAAGCCACGGTTTGTAGCATTCTAGAAAGCTTTGCATTTCTTACCTGCGCTAGTCCTAATGCAAATAGCACTGGAAGCGGCATTGTAATTAACATCATCCCTCCCATCATTAAAGTATTTCTAAGCGCTAATGGAAATGTGCTTCCCTTCATCCACATACGCTTAAATAAATCCAGTCCCACAAATTGAACATCACCTAATGCTCTTGGCATGCCTTCTGAAAAGGCATAAATCCACCCTACTAATGGTAAATAGTTAAAGATAACCATTAAAATAACAAAAGGTAATGCCATATAAAATAATCTCATCGGGCTGCTTAAAAGCTTTTGTCTGTTCAACCTTATCACCTCCAATTGCATTATAGTTTTTCTATGCTCTAAGCAACAACATCAATAATTCTATATAACTCTAATTTTTCTACATCTTTCCTATCCTGTAGCTTTATATGACACAAAGTGTGCTATACTAGACTCAATTTTATACTCTAATCCTTGAGGTGATTATATTGATTAAACAGTTCTATCACAAATACATTGGTCAAAAGCTTTTTACAAAAATTATATTGATTTATACTTTCATCATTATAGTAACTCTTATGACACTTTCTTTAGTTATCTTAAAAAGCTACACACATTCTGTCACAACTGGCGCCCTAAACTATTGCACTAGTGTTACTCAGAAAACTACCAATTATTTTTCTCAAAAGATTTCCCTTATCAAACGCATCCAACAGCTGCCTTATTATCATGAAAAACTTTATGGAGATGTGCTTCTCTTTGATAACGCTACTTCTAACACTTACTCTATGCACTACTTTTCAAGTAAAAACACCTTAGACCAATACTTTATGTATATGGAAGATTTAGACCCTAACATTTGCCATATTCATGCTTATTTCATGACTAGTCGTTACTGCTATGCTTATAAGCCCTACAATAACAAAGGTGCTTCTGAACAAATATTTAATCTTAACTTAAATACACTGAGTGAACCCTCTAAGACTAATAGCTTTACGCCTTCATTAGTCCCTACAGACCACTACTTTTCTTCTCAGAACCTTGCTGCACCTAATTTCACACTAGCCTTTAACTTACGTTCTAAAGACCTTTCACACATTGTAAGCACTCTTTTTGTTACCTTTGATTTAAATGAACTTACTCAGCTCCTAGCTCAGGATTCTACTTTTCAAAGTAATGTTATTGTCTATGATTTAGATGGCAATATTGTTTATGATTCTTCTCATCTTGCAACCACTAGTCCTGACTTTAATTTTGATGCATTAAAAAATACCGCTTCAGATGTCACTAAAACTTCTAAGCGGCTTATGATTACTCATATAAATTCAGATTTAGGCATTTTGATTACCTGCGCTATTGAAAACACAATTATCAATCAAAACACAGCACTTATTCGAAAGATCACTTATCTTATTACACTTATTTGTATTTTCATAGCCCTTGCTTTATCTTGCTTCTGCATGTCCTTCTTTTCCAAACGTATTCATGCTATTTGCAAAGGCATTGTTAAAGTTAAGGAAGGTAACTTTAAAGAACGTATTCATATTGGACAAACTGAGGATGAACTTAATCTTATTGCAACTCATTTTAACTATATGTGTGACAGCTTAGAAATTTATATTTCACAAGTTTATAAAGCAGGCTTGCATCAACAAGATGCGAAGCTTAAACAAAAAATCGCTGAATACTATGCCTTACAATCTCAAGTAGATCCACATTTTCTTTTTAATACGCTAGAATCTATTCGTATGAGCGCTCTATCTTGTGAAAATCCCAAAATTCCTCAGATGATTTATAAGTTAGGTTCACTCTTTCGTAGTAGCATTAGACAAGACATGTTTGTCCCTCTCAAAAACGAAATTGATTATTGCACAGCTTATCTTGAACTCTTACAACTGCGTTATGAGGATTATTTGATTACAAACTTTAATATTGATTCTTCCCTTTATCAGTACAATATCATTAAACATTTACTTCAACCTATTATTGAAAATGCTATTGTCCATGGTATGGACACTGATGAAGGCCCCCTTACAATACATATTACCGGCCAACTTATAAAAGAAAATACTATCATACTTACCATATCCGATGATGGACAAGGTATCTCTTTAGAAAGGCTTACAGCAATCCAAAATGCTTTAAAAAACAATCTCGAAACTCACTCTAAATCTACTGGTAAAAATAGTGTAGGCCTTACTAATATTAATGAACGTATCCATCTTGTTTACGGTATGGATTATGGTTTGGAACTTATAAGCAAAGAAGGTAAAGGAACAAAGGTTATACTAAAAATACCTGCAAAAACAGAAAAGGAGCTTAAATACTATGTACAAAGTAATGTTAGTTGATGATGAAATCTATATGTTAAATGGACTTAAGCATATTATTAACTGGGAAGCTTATGGATTTGAAATCATAGGTACTGCTTCTAATGGATTAAAAGCACTAGAGCTTTCTAAAACTCTAGATATTGATCTCATTATTACGGATGTTAAAATGCCTAAAATGAATGGCTTAGAACTTATCCATGTCCTTAAAGAAACAAAGCCTCATATCAAATTTATTATTTTAAGTGGCTACAATGATTTTGACTACGTTAAAGAAGCACTTCAACTTGGTATTGAAAATTATCTTTTGAAACCTATTAATGAAGAAGAATTATTGCAAACCCTGATAAATATCGTCCAAAAAATAGAAGTTGCCCACACTGCCTATATAAAGACTCTTGAAGACTCTTCTATTCTAAAAAACAATATTTTAAATCGCTGGATTACGCATACAATCTCTATGAGTGAACTCTGTGAACGTGCACAGCTTCTAGATTTAGATTTAACTGCTTCCCATTATATCATCTCCGTAATGCAGCTTCTAAAAAATAAAACTATAGCAACTGATGTTAATGATTTACGCACTCAAATCATCACACTTTGCCATACATATCTTTCTACCCTAAACCTTAACCTACATCATGAGGTATTTTGTGACTTTAACGGCTATATCCTATGTTATTTTTCTAGCACTAACACTATAACAGACTCAAATCTAAACTATGATTTAATCAAGGATTTTATGAAACATTGTATTTTAGAAATTAACACGCAATTAAACTTAAATGTAATTTGTAGCATTGGTAGCTTAGAAACAGATTTTCATAATTTAGCTATAAGCTATCAAAATGCTATAAAGCTTATGAAGAATTTTCCATCCTTGCCACCTAATAGCCTCATTGACTATGAAACCGTCTCAAATTCTAATTTCAATACTCTAATTAAACGTATACTAGATTTCATTAATAATCATTTATCAGAAGATCTTTCTCTCAAAGTATTGGCAGCTCATTTCAATGTGAATCCCTCCTACTTAGGACAACTTTTTAAATCTGAAACAGGCCAATCCTTTAATAATTATCTTCATCAAACCCGTATAGAACAGGCTATTAAACTGCTTTGTAATACTTCTCTAAATGCCAATGAAATAGCCCTTAAAGTAGGCTATACAAATACAAATTACTTTTACACCTGCTTTAAAAAATTCACTGGTAAATATCCTACAAATTACCGTCGCAGTTTAACCTCATTTAAGTAATTGCTCTTAAACATTAAAATTACCCTTAAAATCAAATAAAAAGCTGAAGTTCTAAATGGAATTTCCACCCTTCACTTCAGCTTTTTTATTCCTTAATCTAGCTTGTTGCTAATTGAAGTAAATAGTATTTACCATCTTCTTCATAAAACTTACCTTTAATATTATAAACCTCTTGAATTAAACTTTCGTCTGCCATATCTTTTGGCGATCCTGTTTTTAAGACCTGTCCCGCCTTCATTACAATAATATGGTCACTGTAATTAAGCGCCTGGTTAATGTCATGTAAAACCATTACAATTGTCATGTTATATTTAGCATTAAGCCTCTTAACTAGTTCTAAAAGTTCCATCTGATAATACATATCTAAATAAGTTGTTGGCTCATCTAAAAAGAGAATTTCAGGCTTTTGACAAAGTGCCATAGCTAGCCAAGCACGTTGTCTTTGCCCACCTGACAGAGCTCCTAAAGAACGATTTTCTAAATCTTTAAGTTTAGTACAATCTAGAGCCCAATCTATAATTTTCTCTGCTTCCTGGGTAATTCCTTCACACATTTTTTGATGTGGGGTGCGTCCATAAGCTACTAATTCCCTGACGGTCATACTTAAATTTTCACTATTATGTTGATGAAGCACCGCTACTTTTCTCGCAAAGGCTTTTTGTTTCATACTATTTAGATTCTCACCATCTAATGTAATTTCGCCCGTTCTAGCCTTATGCCCTTTTGTAAGAAGTCCTAAAAGTGTTGATTTTCCACAACCATTTGGCCCAATAATTGTTGTAATCTTGCCTCTTGGAATCTCTAAACTTAAATGATTAAATAAATAACTTGTTTTGTCATGTCCAAAGCTTATATTTTTAACTTTCATATTTCCTCCACTTACTCGCTTTTCTTTAACATGTATAAGAAGAATGGTGCTCCTAATATGGCCATCATTACACTCACTGGCATTTCAAATGGATAAACAACGATACGTCCTAAAAAGTCTGCAAGTAATAAAAGTGCTCCACCTAATAAAGCTGTAAATGGTATTAAATATTTATGCCCACTACCTACAATTAATCTACCTAAATGTGGTACCACAAGCCCCACAAAACTAATCATGCCAACTTGTACAGTTGGAATAATTGCAAGAAATACCGCAACTGTTGAAATCATAATGCGTTGCCTTATTACATTTAAGCCTAAGCTTGCTGCATTACGCTCTCCAAGTCCTAAAAGGTCACAATTTTTATATAAGCTAAATGCAATGCAAAGTCCTATAATCCCATAAACACTCATCATCATTACAGTGTCCCAGTTCTTAGTTGTACTTTGTGCATTGGTTTGTAAACCTGTCATCATACTAGAAGCACCCATATAGGAAACAACTTCACTTAAAGCTTCAAAGAATGCATTAATGGCAATACCTGCTAAAATAATCCGCTTTGGTTTAAATCCATTTTTCCATGCAAAGGCATATACCATTGCGCAAGCAAGGAGTCCGCCTAATAAACCAAAAATTGGCGCTGATAAAAATAATGTTGGCACAAGTGCCACTACTAAGTTATTTGCAAAACTGGCCCCAGCTGAAATCCCTATAATTCCTGGATCAGCTAATGGATTTTTCATAACTGCTTGTAAAAGCACACCCGATACCGCTAACATTGCCCCTGTAATGGCTGAAACAAAAATACGTGGTAATCTTACAACTTTAATGATTTCAACTTGGCTATTATCCCCTGTTATTAACCCTTTTGCAATTTCTATAAGGGACAGGTCTAGTGTTCCTACACGCATACACAATAAACCAAGTAATATGATAAATAAGCTAATAGCTATAAATTTTGTTCTAATATATTTCTTATTCATATATAATCTCCGCCAGTTGTTTTAATGCTTCTGCAGTGTCTAAGCTTGCGCTTACATTAAACAAGCTATCCTCTAAATCATATACTTTACCATTTTTTACAGCTTCAAATTGTGACCAGATTGGATTCTCATTAAATTCTTTTTTAAACATTTGGGTAACTTCTTCTCTTATGCCATGTGTAAGGCGAAGGATAATATCCGGCTGCTGCACAATAACGGCTTCAAGATTTACATTTGCATACGCTGTATTGCTATCTGGCACTACATTTGTGCCACCTAATAATTCTACTAATTGTCCTACAAATGAGGCATTTGTTCCTGCCATATAATTACCAGGAAAACCAAAGAGAACAAGTACTTTAGGAGAATCTTTACCTTTTACACTTTCAACTGCATTATTAATTTCTGCCTCAAAATCTGCTACTAACTTTGCAGCTTCTTCTTGGCATTCAAACATTTCGCCAATTGTTGTAATAGATTCTTTAAGTGTATCAATGTTTTCTGCATTTAAATATGTAGGGGCTACGTCAATTATAGAAAGTTTTTCATCCACCATAGACTTTAACGTTGTTAATGAAAGTACATGAGTTGGATTTAAACTGGCAATGCGTTCTACATCTGGTGACATTGGTAAACCAACTTGTGTTACATCAGCTACCTTCTCATTTAATTGATATTGTGTTGTTGGTACCCCAACAAGGTCAATATCTAATTCAGATAAAATATCTACTAATGATACTGAAAGGGCTACAATACGATTTTCATCTGATCCACTATTTTCACTAGCTACCTTTTCTGCCGTGCCACATCCACTAAATGCCATTAATCCAATTAAACCTAATCCTAAAAAAATGTTTCTCTTTAGTTTCTTCACAATCTATCCCTTACTTTCTTTTTAAATAAATCACACCACCAATAATGAGAACTAAAACAATCCCACCAATTACTACTGGCATTCTTAAACTATTACTTGAAGTTACTACCTCATTATTTTCTAAAGTTTCATCTTCTCCTTGCTGTGCTACTACTTTAGTATCTTCTCTTTCAGCGCTTTGAATATTTTCTGCTACATCCTCTTGAGCTTCTAATCCTTCTACTTGGTTTTCTTCCTCTACTTCTTCATTTTTTTCTTGAACTTCTTCTGTTTTTTCCTGAGCCTCTGTTTTTATTTCTGCTTCTGCTGTTTTTACAAGCTCTTCAGCTTTCATCTTTTCCTTTTCAGTTACTTGCTCAGCCTTTACTTCTGTTTGAACTGTCTCTTTTTGAACTGTCTCTTTTGGGACACTTTGAGCTTCTACTTTTGTTTCAACTTTTTGTATCGCTGCTGGTTTACTCTCCTCTACGCTTTCAGTTTTATTACTCTCGTCAGCAACTGGTGCTGTTTCTGCTTTTTTAATTAATTTTAAACTACCTTCATCTAAATTAACTGTATAAACTACATTTGTATCCATAGCAGTTACATAAAGTCCTACTTGAATCGATGTACTTAAATTTGGTACTTTAAATTTTAATTTCTTCATGTTATTTGCAAGTGTTGTTGTTTCATAACTTACATTACTTCCATCTACAGTAATTGTGAAATCACCCATGAATTGTGTATTGTTAAATCCAAGTGATACATAGATGCCATTGTCATTTACTTCTACATCAGATGTAGCTTCTGTATAAGACCTTGCCATCCCTTCACCTACTGGATTATCATGACTTACATTATTTGAAATTGTATAAGTTCCATTTTCTAAACTTTGTGCCCATGTTGTCACTGTGAGAAACATGGCATATAAAATAATCATTATACATACGCCTGCACGTTTTAAAGTTTCACTTAAACGGCTTATAGCCTTCGTTTGTTCACAAAACATATTTATGCCTACTTTCTAAAACTTCTTTATCAAACTATTTTTAAACAGACTATCAACTCATTTATAAAAATTTATAAATGAGTTGATAGGATCCTTTTATCTTTCTACTGCGCTTAAAATTTCATCATATGCCCAGTGATTTGATGCTAAATCTTTAAATGGGTTTTCTGCTACCTCAGATGTTTCTAATGTTTTCCCAATAAGTTTATTAATTACCTTAACTGCTTCTGCTCTTGTAATTGTCTCTTCTGGTTTGAATGTATCATTACCATATCCTTGTACATAACCAGCTTCAGCTGCTGCTAAAATATATTTTTCGTAAGCATGACCTTTTAAATCTTTAAATGCATATGTATACTCTTTAGACATGTCTAAGCCTGCTACTTGTGCTACAATCTTAGTAAATTCAGCTCTTGTAATATTTTGATTTGGATTAAACATCCTATTTTCACTCGCTTCAATGACACCTGCTTCTTCAAATAGCATGATTGCATCTTTTGCCCACATATCTATATCTGTGAAGCCACTTTCAAATCCACTTTCTTGAAGTGACTTTTGATCAATTACAATTCTAAGTTCTGGTGCTACAGCGCCCATAGGTGCAATACCTGTCTTTAATGCTATCGCCTCATCTAAATTTGCAACTTCTAATGTCACATAAGCTTTTTTCATATCTTGAGTTTTACGTACTTCTACTGATTTATATGTATCGCCAATTTTTTGTGAAATACCTGTAATAATATCCGTAAAGCCTAAACCTTCATTAGCAATCTCTAATTCTACAAAATATCTACCAGCTTGTTTTTTTACTTTAATACCTTCTGTTTTAAAGAACTGTCCCGCCATAGATGGTTCATCTTTTTCTGCATGGCGTATACTAATATGGGCTGTATAATATTTATTTTCTACACCATTTACAAGAAGTGATAACATACTTAATGTTTCTGCTTTTGTTACCTTTTCATTTGGTTTAAATAAATCTGGTGCATAACCTTTGATATATTTGATTTCTTTTGCATTCTCTTTAAGACTAAGCTTTGTTTGAACTGTTGCTTCACTTAATAACCCTTTTACTATGAATGGTTCTGATTTAGTTTCTGCATCATTTAATATAATCCCAATAACTAACTCTTGATCTTTTTCAATCGCTTTAATTTCATCATATGTAAATGTAACAACGTCATTTTCTACTTTAAAATCTTTCATTTTAAGTTCAGTGCCTTTTTCGTCATTGTTTAAATAGAGTTTCCCTGTGAAACTATCTGCTGTAAGGCTACTATCTGAGGCGCTCAATTTGATTTTTACCTTACCATTTTCAGCTTCTACTTTACTAATTGTTGTAGGTGATACGATGCTTGTATCAATGCTTCCTGCACCTTCTTGAAGGCTATTTTTATCAAGCTTAATTCTAAGAACAGGTGCATAACCACTTATAGCTGAAATACCACATTGTATATATGCCACGTCATCTAATGATTCAAATTCAATTTCTGCTACCACATAAGCTTTGCTCTTATCATCTTTGTATCTTAAATCTAATGATTGATATTTACCATTTATACGTTGTTTAAGGAATGTAATAACATCTGTCATTCCCATACCATCTTTTTTTACTTGGACTGTTAAGTAAGCCTTACCATTTTGAATGCGAAGTGGCAAACCTGTTTTTGTGAAGTAACTTGCTGCCATAGATGGCTCATCACTGTTTTCTTTTAAGACACTAATATTCACAGAATAGCTACCATCTTTAATACCTGTTTCTTCAGTATCTGTTGATGAGGCTGGTGCTTGAATTACAATTTCTTCAAATGTAGTCACATTAGTTACATTTTCTGCATCTCTTGCACCTACTTTATAAGTTCCTGCTCCAAGATTTTTAAATTCATTCTCAGTTTTCCAGGTTACGCCACCATCAATTGTGTATTCAAATTTACCACTACCACCTGTTGCTTTAATTGCAATCCCTTGATTATCTATTTTTTCAGCTTTAGCTGTTACTGGTACAACGATAACTTCAGGCGATTTTTCTTCTAGAATTTCTTTAATACTTTCTTCTGCTAATTTTACACGTAATACATAATCTGCTTTATGGAATGGCGTTGAAATATAACAGCGTACATATTTTGTATCCGTAAGACTTGTTAAAGTTATTTCAGCTTCAACATATCTTTTATTTTCACTTTCTACATAATTTAAAGTAAGCGGGTTAAATGATTCGTTCTCTTTAACTTCTAAACCTGCAATAATATCTTTCATTTCACCTGCATCTCTTGCTATACGTAGCTTTAAATATGCTTTACTATCTTTAATCACTAAATCTACATTTTCTTTTGTAAAGTAACTTCCTGCATGAGAGTCTTTATCTTCTGTTTCATGAAGGACTTTAATATTTACTTTATATTCGCCTGATGGCATTGGTGTAACTACTTGTTTTTTTGCTGCTACAATGATTACTTCTTCTGCTTTTGTTACATTTTCAGTATCATTCACATCACGAACAGCTACTTGATAAGTTCCTGGTCTTAAATTGTTAAATACATTTTCACTACTCCAATTTTGCCCATTATCAATTGTATATTCAAAATTACCACTACCACCTATTGCTGAAACTGTAATTGTTCCATCATTAGCTTCATAAACTGTTTCATTTGTAGCTTGTACATTCATTTCAATAGATTGCTTTTCTTGATCTTCAAGCTTTTCAATAGTTTCATCTGTTAAGAAGATACGTAATTCCTGTGTCATTACCATAAAGCCAGCATTAATTTGGCATTGTAATGTAACTGGCGCTTTAATATCTTCAAACTTAATATCTGTTACGATATATCTTATATTTGCATCTTCTTTATATTTTAAATTAAGAGGCTCATACTTATCCTCTACTTTCTCTGAAAGTCCTACAATGGCATCTTTTTGACCCATGCCATCTTTGCTTACCTTAAGTTTTAAACTTAGTTTCCCATCTATCATTTCCATTGGTAAATCTGTTTGTTCAAAGAACATTGCTGCCATAGATGGACTATCACTATCAGATTTTAAAACTTTAATTGCACCAAATTGTGTTGCATCTTCTTTTTCAGTTTCCCAAGCATCCTTAGTGCCTTCAACTTGATCTTCTGTTTGATGAGTATTTACTATTTCACCATTTATACCACTATCTGAGGTTTTTGATGTATATACTTCACTTTTTACTTCCATACTAGTTTCACTTTGTGCAAATACTGGTGTTGCTTGTCCTACCGTTCCTGTTACTACAGTACAACATAATGCCATATTGGCTAATTTACTTCTTAACGATTTTGCCATCTAAATTTTTCTCCTTACTTCATTCTTAATTTTATTTACTTCTAAAGCATCTTTAGCCTTAAATCTATTTTCGCCTTAATATCGCCTTATCTTTTGAGAATAATTCTCACTTCTTACGAAAAAATATAACTTTTCCTTTTTAATAAGTCAATGCTAAAAGCTTTTGTTGGTATTCCTGATTACCTTATTGAGAACTATTTTCACTTTTTATTTACACCACTACCATTTTATAGTATGATTAATCTTAATTAATAATAGTTCTCAATATTGTAAGGATTATATTTTAGTAAGGAGGGATATATTCTGTTTGCTAATTACATACATCAATTAAAGCAAGTTGCATTATTTGAAGGGATGTCTACTAAAGATATCATTTCTGTACTTTCATTCTTGCCTGTTTCATTACATACCTATCAAAAAGATGAAATTATTTGTACTCAGGATGAATCTTTCTTCTACCTAGGTATTTTATTGGAAGGAAAAATTCAAAGCAGTAAAACCTATTTAATAGATGATCATTTTGTCTTAAATACATTTTCGCCACCAAATGTTATTGGTGAAAATATTATTTGCGCAGGTTGTCAAGCTGTACCTTATACATTAAAAGCATATCAAGATGATACAGTCTTATTACTCATAGATGGGAATTCTATTCTTACAATGAATAAACAAACTAGTTCCTATATGAGTCTATTTCTTATAAATATGATTAAACTTATGGCACAGCGTAGTATTTCTACAAATACAAGGGTAGATTATAGCCGTATTACTTCTCTTAGAAAGCGTGTAGCTATCTTTCTTTTAGATCATTATAACGAAACCAAACAGCTTCTATTTACTGTCTCTTTAAGTCGTAGTGAAATGGCCACCTACCTAAGTGTAACAAGGCCCGCCCTTTCAAAGGTATTGGCTGAAATGAAGAAGGATAAAATTATAGATTACTATAAAGACTCTTTTAAGATAGAAGACTTAGAAAAATTAATGGCACAGTAAAGGAGATGTTATGCGTAAAATTTTATATTTAACTATAGGCTGTATTTCATTAGCATTAGGCTTACTTGGTACCATTTTACCAATCTTGCCAACCACACCTTTCTTGTTATTAACTTCTTTTTGCTTTGCAAAAGGGTCTCAAAGATTCCATGATTGGTTTACACAGACTAAAGTTTATAAAAATCATTTGGAAAGTTTCGTAACAACACGTAGTATGACACTGAAAACAAAGATTTGTTTATTAGCTTTTGCTTCTACAATGTTACTCTTTCCTCTAATTTTCATTGATATTATTGGGGTTAAATTATTGATTATTTGTTTATACCTCATTAAGTACTATTATTTTATATTCCGCATTAAAACTATTTAATGCTATTAAATTAATTGCGGAAACAATCGAAAACGACGTAAGGAGATAAAAATGTTTAATTCAAGACTTGTTAAATTAGTCCCTCAAAGCATGGGGTATGTCATGCGTACCGTTTTATTTCAATGGGTTGGGCTAATCTTTAATATTATTGCAATTTTTGCCACAGCCTTCTTAATAGAAGGTTTATTTTTTGGTCAACTAACGAATACTTCACTTGCCCTAGGCTTTGGGCTTATTTTTCTTGCTATCATCGTACGCTTCATGGCAAATATGAAGGCGACACGTATGTCTTATTTAGCAAGTAGTGAAGTAAAAGATAAACTACGTTCACTTATTTACAATAAACTTTTAGATTTAGGTCTTCATTATAATGAAGAAGTTTCTACTTCTAAAGTGGTTCAAATGGCTAGTGAAGGTGTTGAACAAATTGAAATTTATTTTGGGCGATACCTGCCACAACTCTTTTATAGCTTACTTGCACCACTTACTTTATTTATTGTTTTATCATTTTTAAATATCAAAGTTGCTTTCGTACTTCTTGTATGTGTGCCACTTATTCCAATCTCAATTATGGCAGTCAATAAATTTGCTAAAAAACTTTTCAGCAAATACTGGGCTTCATATACAGGACTTGGTGATCATTTCTTAGATAATTTAGGTGGCCTTACAACACTTAAAGTTTATGAAGCAGATGAATACTACAATGAACAAATGAATATTGATGCAGAACACTTTAGAAAAATTACAATGCGTGTTCTTACAATGCAACTTAATTCAATTACCCTCATGGACCTTATTGCTTATGGTGGGGCTGCACTTGGTATTATTGGTGCACTTATGGCATTTAATAATGGAAGTATTACTTTAAGCCAAGCCGTTGTATTTTTACTCATTACAAGTGAATTCTTCATTCCAATGCGTTTACTCGGCTCTTTCTTCCATGTTGCTATGAATGGTATGGCTGCTGCAAAAAATATTTTTGCACTCCTTGATTTACCTGAGAAAGATACAACAGTTCAAACAAATATTTTCAAAAATGGGGACATTCAAGTTTCAAACTTAAACTTTAGTTATGAAGAAAACCGACAAATCTTAAAAGATGTTTCTTTAACAATTAAAGAAAATAATTTCGTTGCCATTGTAGGAGAATCTGGATGTGGTAAATCTACGCTAGTTTCATTATTAATGGGATTCAACAAAAAGTTTGATGGTGCTATAACATTAGGTAATGTCCCACTTCATACAATTACAGAGAAATCTTTTATGGAAAATGTATGCATTGTTAAACATCAAAATTATCTCTTTAAAGGGAGTATCCGTGAAAACTTATTAATGGGTAATAAAAATGCCTCTGACGCACAACTCTTAGAGGTACTCAAAAAGGTTAATTTATATCACTTCATAATGGCTGAAGGTGGCTTAGACTTTATGCTTCTTGAAAATGCTTCTAATCTTTCAGGCGGGCAAGCACAAAGACTTGCTTTAGCACGCAGCATTCTTCATGATGCCAAACTTTATATCTTTGATGAAGCTACATCTAATATTGATGCTGAAAGCGAAGCCATTATATTTGATGTTATTAAAGAACTTACAAAAACTAAAACTGTGATTTTAATTTCTCACCGTTTAGCTAACGTTGTAGACTGTGATGAAATTTTTGTACTAGAAAAAGGGCTCCTTGTAGAGCAAGGTACCCATTCAAAACTTTTAAATCAAAATGGGGTTTATACTAAATTATTTATGAGCCAAAAAAATCTTGAAGATATCTTTAATGGTGAAAAAATTTTAGAAGATACTTTGGAAGGAGGTAAAATATATGCTTAATAACCCTATGACCTCAAATAATCAAACTAAAAAAAGTGGATTTGCAGTTATGAAGCAGCTTCTTAAATTAGTTTCACCTTTTGCCCTTATTATGATGATTACAATTTCTATGGGCATACTTGGCTTCTTAACAGCTATTGGTATTACTGTGGTTGGTGCTATAGGTATTTTAAATCAATTAGACCTTCAAATATTACCGTTATTTAATGAGTTAAAAACTATTTATATAACACTTATTATATTTGCTATCGCACGTGGGATACTTCGCTATTTAGAGCAATCAAGTGGTCACTATATCGCCTTTAAATTATTGGCTTTTGTACGTGATAAAGTATTTAAGGCCCTTAGAAAATTAGCACCTAGCAAATTAGATGAAAAAGATAATGGTCAACTCATTGCCCTTATTACATCAGATATTGAACTTTTAGAAGTATTTTATGCCCATACAATTGCACCAATTGTCATTGCTCTTTTGACATGTACAATTATGCTCAGTATTATTGCTTATTACTCAATACCAATGGCCTTTGTTGCACTTATGGCTTATATCACAATTGGTTATATCATCCCTTACTTTACAGCTAAAAGTGCTCGTGAGGCCGGACGTATTTATCGTGAAAAAGTAGGTGACTTAAATCAATATTTCCTTGAATCACTTCGTGGTATGCGTGAAATCATTCTTTTCGATGAAGGCAAAGCACGCCATGATGAAATTCAAAGAAAAAGTGCCATTGCAGATCAAAGTGTAGAAAAAATCAAAGCCCATGAAGGGATTACAAAAGCAATCACGGAAACTGCCCTTCTTAGCTTCTCAGCACTTATGCTCTTCGTAGGCATTATACTTTGCCAAAATGTCAACTTAAATTTTGATGGTTTCTTCGTTTCATTAATCTGCCTTATGAGTTCATATGGACCAGTTGTAGCACTTAGTAACTTATCAAATAATTTACTTCAAACCCTTGCTAGCGGTGAACGTGTACTTGCTTTATTAGAAGAAATACCTACAGTTTCAGCAGTAACAAATGGTAAAGATATAACAAGTACAAGTATTAAAGTAGAAAACCTTTCATTCGCTTACAAAGATTCATCAAGTGATTCATCTGCTTTAAAAGATGTGCATATCTTAAAAGACCTTTCACTAGACTTCAAAAAAGGTCAAATCATTGGAATTTCAGGTAAAAGTGGTTGTGGTAAATCAACACTACTTAAACTTATTATGCACTTCTATGAAGCACAAAATGGTAAAATTAGTATCGGTGGTACAAACGTTAACAACATTAATACTTCAAGCCTTCGTCAAAACATGGCTTATGTTACACAAGACACATACCTCTTTGATTCAACTTTAGAAGAAAACTTGCGTATTGCAAAACGTGATGCTACGACAGAAGAACTTATTGAAGCTTGTAAAAAAGCTAACCTTTATGACTTCATTCAAACTTTACCAAACGGCTTTAAGACTAAAGTAGGTGAACTTGGAGATTCTCTTTCAGGCGGTGAACGCCAACGTATTGGTATCGCTAGAGCATTCTTACACGATAGCCCAATCATCCTTTTAGATGAGCCAACAAGTAACTTAGATAGTTTAAATGAAAGCATTATCTTAAATGCCTTAAAAGCACATAGCAAAGATAAAACTATTATCCTCGTAAGTCACAGACAATCAACAATGAGCATTGCTGATCAAATTTATTACATGGAAGAAAGGAGAGCATCCTAATGTCTCGTATCGAACATGAGAAAAAAATTGTAACACTTATGATAGGGCTCTATTGTAAGAAAAAGCATAAACACAAAAGTGGCTTATGCGTTGAATGTGAAGATTTAAATGCTTTTGCTCAAAAAAGGTTAAGCCACTGCCGATATGGTGAGCACAAAACCTTTTGTAGTAACTGTAAAACCCATTGCTATGCTCCTAAATACCGTACAAAGATTAAAGAAGTTATGCGTTTTTCTGGGCCAAGAATGCTCTTCTATCACCCCATTTTGGCTATCAAGCATCTTATAGAATCTGCGAAACAAAAGAAAGTATAAAGATGAAATTTTACTTTCATTCAAATAAAATAGGGCGAGATTACTGTTATACAATAATCTCGCCCTATTTTATTTTAGATTTTCTAGGTACTCTTCTAAACAAATCTTTTGCTCACTAATAGCTTTTGCAGCACTTTTACCTACGTAGCGGTAATGCCAAGGCTCATAGGAAATACCTGTAATATCACTTTTTTCTGCTGGGTAACGTAGGATAAATCCATATTTATAACAGTTCTCCATGAGCCACTTTTGCTCTGGTGTTTGTTCTTGAGATTTGTCTAAAATTTGATTACCTATAGAAACAATGTCTATTGCTAAGCCTAACTCGTGCTCACTTGTACCAGGCACTGCTACCCAATGCGACGCAATCTCTGTAGCTTCTTCCTTTGAGTAACCTTGAGCCATATACTGACTAATCTCTTTATTGAAAAGACCAATTTGTGTATCATGGGAACGATAAGACGAACAGATTAGTGGTGATAATCCTTCTGCTCTAGCGTCATCCATCATTTCCTGTAATTCATCATAAATTCTTCGGTCTACTGCTTGTCCGTTTCTTAATAATACCAGTTCTATATCTTCTGAGTAATTGTCTGGTATTGTATGCTCAGCATTTACAAGTTGTAAATTCCAAGCTGGCTTCTCTATTACTTGAGGTAAAGTAACCTTCGAAAGCTTCTCTTGTATCTCAACCTTTCCACCTAATGTATAACCTAAACTATAAGCCCCTATAAATAAAAACCCTACAAGTACCCCTAAGATAGCTCTTGCAATAACATCTCTTATATCTTCTGTATTATATTTTCTAAGACTTCTTTTATATGTTACTTGATTCATAGCCCATACCCCTCCATTTATCTCAATTTTTGAAATACAGTTAGAGTATGGACTAGCTTATCCTAAATTATACTTATAAGATTAACTAATTGATTCATTTTATATTGTTTTAACTATTTCTTTTATTATACATCTTTTATCTATATGACTACTCAAAGTTAAATTTTACTAGTTATTCCCATAATTTAACTGTAATTTTCTACCAATTTATCAATTTATTTAATTATTCCATCATCTTATAATTAAAACATAACTTCCATATTTTTACTAATGATTTTAAAATATAAGTGAGGTGTCTTAAATGACAAAGAAACGGTTAGTTTTATTATTAGTATTAGTCCTCATCTTCCCAGTAAGCTTATTTGCTAAACCTAATCCTACTTATGTTTTAGGTACACTAAAAAATAGTAACTTAAAATTAGTTTATGAAGATGTTTCTATTAATACTTACAAAGCTTATAACACAAACTACGTTGCAATTGCCGACTTGAAAAAGCTTGGTTGTATCATCACGAGTAATCATAATGCAATCAACATTTCTGCTCCACTTAAAACAACACTTTCAACAGCTTCTGGTATTTCTGTAAATCTAAAATCTTTCACATTCTATAATGGAACTGTTCAGCTGGGTAATATGTTTACACAAACAATTACTTGTGACGAGCGTACATTTATTCCTTTAGCTGCACTTCGTCAATTTGGTACACTGGCTATAAATGGAGATGTTTGCAAATTCATCCCAGGTACAAGTCTTCCTATCGTGGCTACTGAGACAAAGCTCAAAAACTTTTCTGATGAACATCTAAATATTTCTCTTTTAGATCTTTATTGGAATGATAAAGCTGTTATTAAAGAAAGTAGCTATTCTTTAAAACCTGGTGAAGTAATCACACGTACCCCACAAGTAACTGATAAAAATACATTATATCTTGCTACGGTTGTAGAAAGCGTAGCCGGTAGCACTATTAGTTATAACAATTCTAGTTACTTAGGTCAGCTTGATACAGCACTTCTTAAAGAATATTCCCATCAAAAACAAATTGCTGAAAAACCAGTTGCAGTAAGTGGTTATGGTGATCCTATTACTGCTGAGCAAGTAAATTTCGTAGAGACTGCTATTAATAACAAAAGTTTAAGTAGTCCAACACAATATTTGATTTGGACAAGAATTGATGAACAACGTACATATATTTTTGAAGGTAGCAAAAATAATTGGAAGCTTATAAAATGTTTTATCTGTTCAACAGGTAGAGATTATACCCCTACACCAAAAGGTACATTTGCTCTAACTTATAAAGTACCAAGCTTTGGTCAAAATAAAGGTTATTGTTGTAAATATGCTTTTGGTTTCATCGGTACAACTTATTTATATCACTCAATTATTTATGATAAAACAGGTACTTACTTATTAGAAAATAAAGGTGTCCTCGGTCAAAAAGCCTCTCAAGGTTGCATCCGTTTCACAGTAGAACATGCTAAATGGTTCTACGACAATATGATTTCCGGTAGCACCGTCTATATTAGTTAAATAAAAAAATAGCGGTAGTGCTAGGTAAATAACTCCACCTAGCATTACCGCTTTCTTTATTCTCTTCTTCTTTGGGCACGCCTAAGTTATATTTTAAATTGATTAATTCTTTGTTTATCTAACTCCATTAAATTATAAACTCTATCTTTAATTTCTACAATTTCTCTACTACTATTAGTAAGGTCCATTGTTCCTGCTAATATTTCTTGTGAAGCAGCTGTGATTTCTTCTGAGCTTGCTGAAGCTGTCGCTACTTGATTTACAATCATATTTTTTTGATTTAAAATTTCATTTAAATTTTTATTTGCTTCATCTATCATTGGTGAGATTTCTTCTACTGCTGTAACTATGTTTGTGAATGAACTAATTGTAGTATTTACATTTTTGTTTCCTACTTCTAATTCATCTTTTAATACAATACTTGTATTGACCATAGTTTCTGTTTTATTTAAAAGTTCATTAATTACAGTATTAATCTTCTCTGAAGAATTTCTACTTTGTTCTGCTAGCTTTCTAATTTCATCAGCAACTACCGAGAATCCTTTTCCAGCCTCTCCTGCTCTAGCTGCTTCGATCGCTGCATTTAAAGCAAGTAAGTTTGTTTGTTCTGCAATTGAATTAATAAGTACTGTCATTTCATCAATAGTTTTCATGCTTAATTTCATTTCATCAATTTCTTTAGCAAAACTATCAAATGATTCATTAAGTTTTCCTATAGCTTTTGAAAGTGTATTCATATCATTACAGCTTACTGCAACCTGTTTACTTACTTCAATTGATTTATCATTGATTTGTACTATCTTGCTACTGTTTTGGTTTAAATTATTATCTAACTCAGCTAACACATTACTAATGTTACATAATTCATTTGCTTGTTCTTCACAATTCTTAGTTGAACCTTCAATAGAAACATTAATATTATTAATCCCATTACCAATATATTCTGTTTCCTTTGATAATACATCATATTGACGCATTGTTTCTTCATATGAATCTTGTAAATCAGCTATCATTTTACCTACTGAAGCTTTAGTTTCTTGAAGTGCCATATCAATGTTTGTGATTTCATCAATTACTTTATATTCTTTTTCATTTAAAGTAAATTCACCTGAAGCCATCTTATTAACATCTTCTTGTATATCTTCTAATCTTCTTCCTAAGCCATTTGCTATGATATAAGTTAGAATACACATTCCTAAAAGCATGATTAACATCGAAATTGTCATGCCTTGTGTAAAATAACTAAGTCCTGAAAGCATATCACTTAATTCTGTCGTAATCCCTACTGCCCAACCTGTTGCTTTAATTGGTGCATACCCTAAAAACTTCTTAACACCATTAAAGTTATAGTGTCCTGTTGCATTTTCTCCTGCAATCATTTTCTCAGTAATCTCAGCTAACTCTTTATATGCTGGGTCTGTCTTCGCATCTTCTATACAATTTACACCATCAATCACTTTTTGAATATCTCTATTAATAATATTAGTTCCATTTTCATCTACTACGTAAGCTGTCCCCGTTTTTCCAAAGGAAATATTATTTGTAATAGATGAGAATTCTTCTGCATCTTTTGAGAAGAACACAATTCCTTTAACCTCACCATTTTCCATAATTGGCGCCGTAATAGAAATTTGTAATCCACCATCAGCCTTACTTACAAATGGTGCTGTTAAATAACATTTTCCTTCCATACCTTTAGCAAAGTATACTCTCTCCGAAACATCTATTACTTCATTATTTGTAGTTGTACATGTCCCATTTACATCAATTAGCGCCGCTTTCTTATACCCAAACTCTTCTACAATTCCTCTTAAATAGCTAAGTTTCTCTTCTTGGCTTACTTCTTCTTTATGTAATATTACAGAATTAGCTACTAACTTAACATGCTCCATTTCTAGTTCTATGATTCTACTAATATTATTCCCTATTTCTAATGAAAAGTTCTTTAATAATACTTCTGAGTTTTTAATAAGTGCTTTTTGGGCTAAATTAAATCCAGTCACTACAACTATTCCTGAAAATACTAAGATAATCCCCAGATACTTAGTAATTAACTGCTTCTTTATACTAAATTTCCTCATATTCCCTCCTCGAACAATATGTTTGTATATTTATGTAATCAACACCTTCCATTATATACCATTTTTTCGCAAAAGTCTCTAATTATAAGTTATATTTCTCTTTGCTACTCTAATTTTTATTTTTGTATAATAAAAAAGATATATTCCTTGCCATTTATATAGTTTATATAGTTTAACTTATATTAAGTATATTTACACATAAACTTTGTATCATTTGTCTTTATTCCTACATAATAAACACAAAAAATATACAACTCACACCCAAAAAAATACTTTCCATTATACATATTGAGATCATAATAAAAATTGTTTATATTTATATTAAATATTAAGACTTTTTAAAATTTATCTTCTGCTAGATTGTTATATTTTTAATGTTTTTTAAGTGTTCAGTACAAATTAAGGGGTGTTTATATATGAAAAATAGTATGTTTATCAAACAAATGTCTAGATTTTCTCAAAAATTAATGCTTACCGCTTTAGCTTCTACTGTAATCGTCGCACCTGCTGTTTCTGTAAGTATACCAGTTATGGCTGCAACTTCTTCTACAACTACTTCTTCAGTAACTATTACTTCTAGTGAAGGCTACTTAGAATCAGCAGCAGTTACATGGACACCTGTAGAGAATGCAACTGGATACAATGTCTATTACAAATCTGCTTATTCTAATAGCTATAAACAGTTAGACTAACAATTAATTAGACAATATTCATCTTATATGAGAGCTGATGTACTTGGTCTTCCAGAAGGGAATTATGTCGTTAAAGTCGTTCCTATTATTAATGGCGTTGAAAACACAGCAAAAAGTGCCACTACATCTACAATCAATGTAACAGCACATACTAGAGAAGGTTTCGCTTTCTCACCTCATTCAATAATGGGTACTGGTTCTGGTGGCTATAACGATGATGGTTCTGTCCCTTCTGATGCTCAAATCATTTATATTTCAGCTGATACAGTAAACACTGTTAAGCTCGACGTTATTACAAATTCTAAAGGTTCAGTCACAACTTGTACTGGTCTTACAAATATCTTAGCTGCCCGTCAAAAAGCTTATGATAAACGTCATCTCATCATTCGTATGATTGGAACTATCAATGGATCTGATATTAATGGCCTTAATAGTAGCGGATATGTTCAAATTAAAGGAACTTATAATACAACACTTGAAGGTGTCGGTGAAGATGCTACAGTTCGTGGTTGGGGAATTCTCGTAAGAGGTGCACGAAATGTAGAAATCAGAAATCTTGGTGTAATGCTCTTCCCTGATGATGGTATTTCACTTGATACAGATAATGAAAATATTTGGGTACATAATAATGATATCTTCTACGGAACAGCTGGTAGCGATAAAGATCAAGCTAAAGGTGATGGTTCTTGTGACGTAAAAGGATATTCTACTAACGTTACAATTTCTTACAACCATTTCTATGATTCAGGAAAATGTTCACTTTGTGGTATGAGTGATAGTCAAGAATTCTTTGTAACTTACCATCACAACTGGTATGATCACTCAGATTCTAGACATCCACGTATTCGTGTAGGTACAATCCATATTTACAACAACTACTTTGATGGTAATGCTAAATATGGTGTAGGTGTCACAAAAGGAAGTTCTGCTTTTGTAGAAGCAAACTATTTTAGAAATTGTAAATATCCAATGCTTAGCTCTCTCCAAGGTTCAGATATTGCAGATGGTAATATCGGTACATTCTCTAAAGAACCAGGTGGTATGATTAAAGCATATAATAACTATATCGTAGGCGCTAAACGCCTTGCTTATCACACACAAGATAGCAAACAATTTGATGCTTATCTTGCAAATTCTAGATATGAAACAGTACCAAGTTCATATGTTACAGTAAGCGGCGGTACTAAATACAATAACTTTGATTCAAGCTCTAAAATGTACAACTATACTCCAGATGATCCTTCAAGTGTAGAATACAAGGTAACAACTTATGCTGGCCGTTTAAATGGCGGAGACTTCTCTTGGACATTTACCTCTGCTGATGATACAGATTATAACGTAAACCAAGATCTTATGGCTGCCATTAGAGGTTACCAATCTGATCTTGTTTCTATTGGTGGTAATTCAGTTCCAACAACACCTGTTTTCCCTGATGAGCCAACTCCAGAACCAACTCCAAATCCTGGGCCAGTGGTTTCAGCAACTACACACAACTTTACAACTGATGGTTTAAATAGTAATTTCTTTATCATTAATGGTAATCTTTCTACAAGTAAAGGTTCTGTTGACTATAACAATACAGAGCTTACAACCTGTTTAAAAATGGAATCATCTACAAACATTACATTTAATACTACAGAAGCTTCAACTTTAACTTTAATATTTAACTCTGATTTCAATAAAGCAGTAAAAATTGATGGTGTGAAATATACAGCCTCTAACGGTATTGTAACTGTAAAACTAAATGCTGGTTACCATATCATCACAAAAGGTGATACTGCAAATCTATACTATATAACATTAAATTAATTTTCTCATATCTCCAATTTCTAAAAGAAGGCGTATTGCAATCTATGCAATACGCCTTCTTTTAATATATCTAAATTTAATCTTTTCTTATAGTCCTTCTAGTTCCAACTTAAGCTTTTCGATTAAGTCATTTGCAGTTGCACCTAATCCCTTTTTCGTCAATTGTACAATTGCTGCTTCTACAGATGGTAACTTAAAGCTTGTCTGATATAACTGTACTTTATTCAAAATATCAACTGGTATACTTACCTCTATCTTTTCTACCTTTTGCTGTACTACTTCTTTCTTTTCCTTTTTCTCTTCTACTTTCTTTTCATACCAAGCAGGTAAAGCAATACATCGCCCTTCATTTGTTTCTACAAATATTAATCTAGGCTTATTTCCTTTATCCAATCTAATATTACGTTCAATAACTTGTGATACTGATTGAATCGGATCCTTTGCAGCACTCGGTGCCACTAGTTTTCTTTCCTGCGCCAACCTTGCTAAATCTTTAGATTTAAGAGGTTTCTTATGTTCGGCTAGAATTTGAGCCGCTGCTTGTTGTATTGTAATCGTCTTCTCCATCATAGTACCTCTTATATTCATTTTCGTTATACTGCTGAAATACTGTATCTACAGTATTTTTTATCTATTATAAAAGATATTTCATCACCTAATCAATACTATCAATCATTATTTTACAAGCTTTCTTAACATCTCATCATTGCTCCGTATGCATTACATCATTACATGATTTTTATCATCATGCTACAATCATATGACAATCACACAGTGATTATTTTTAATCATTTTCAATCACACTTTAATCACTTTTTGATGATTTATGATTAAATCATGATTATTCGATGATTATATCTTTTTTATCTATTTTCTAAATCTCCTCATCCCTTGAGCTTATTAGTTTAATCACTATTTATTCATATGTTTTCTTATAGGATTATTCATATAAAAATGATTTAAATAGCTATATTATTTTTATAAACGCTATTCCATAGCACCATGTTTAACCGGTAGCATTCTCCAAATACTACTTATCCTTACTGCAATTAGTCTATAAAACCCAACTTCAAAAATGCAAGTTTTGGTATTATATCCTTCATATTTTGCAACTTTTATAAGCATAAATATAAATTTCAATTTCAAAAAAGTTATAGGATTTAGGACGAAAATTGATGGAAATATTACCCTTAATTTCATTTGATACAAACCGTTAGTTTGAGTAATTTCCAGTTAGTACAATCTAAAAATTATTCAAATTAGATTTTTAGATTTAGTGTAGTAATAAGGTTTTAAATTCTAAAATTTTAGTTTCTAAAATAATCAGCTTAAGATAGCGTATCTAACATAACATAACTAATCTCATCTCTTACTTAGTGTAATTAAAACTCTAGACTTGAAGCTACAGTTAAAGTACACATATTCTATACTTAAAATTAGTGTATTTAGTAACCACTCCCAACAATTGTTATATTTTTGTTTTTAGTTTTCCACATGTATCCACAACTTATCCCCAGTTTTTTATAAACTTTATCTAGGCCTACATTTAAGTCCTTTAAAGACCTCTTCTCTTGTTCCTTAAACATCCGTTTAGACATGTAATCTAAAGGATACGCTCAAAAATCTCTACTTTTAACCTCAGCCTCCCCCCAGCCCCCTACTTATGGCCATATATGCTACTTACAACTCCCAATCTCTTTATACTTATCCACAATTGTATCCAAGTTTATAATCTGTAAAATATCACCAACTAACCTTTAGTTTTCCCTCACAGAAGTTTAGTTTTACTAAACTTGTTTTAGTTATCCTTCTTATTTATCGTCAACAAGTACTAGCCACTAACTGTAATACATCCACTTATTTATTCATATACTATGAATAAATATACATTTCAACATTTCTAAATACAAAAAAGCATTGCCTAACTATTCATTAGTTTTGGCAATGCTTTTCTTTATAAATTTTACAGTTCTATATCCTAAGTTATTTTAAACTTACATTCCTGCACGGCAGCTATCACTAGGTTTTTCTCCAAACATATCTGCTCTTCTTTTTTTATTTAAGTAGTTAAGTACACGCATTTTGAAACGTCCCAATTCACCTACTTTAAAGTAAGCTTCAAGATCACCCGCTAAAAATAAGCTATCCATTACAAGATATCTTAAATCCTTGAAGTTCTCTTCATTTTCAGAATCTACTTCAAGTGTGCTACATTCTTCCATAAGCTTCTGGAATTGTTCTTTAGTATCTTGTAATCTTATTCTAATAATTGGTTCTGCATCATTTTGAAAATCCTCATTTACAAGAGCTTCAATCCATATTGCATATTCATTATTGATGGCTGTATAGCTTTCATATATTTCTAATAAGTTCATTTTCTCGCCTCTTTCACTAGACTTTAAGTAGCCCTTTATTCCTTCTTATCATAACATATCTATCTTATCATAACATCCATGTAAAAAAGTAGTTGTCTACCAATACACTTCATAAACAACGACTTTCTCTAGCTTCTTAGCTTTATAGGTCTAGTACTTATTAGATTGTTTATTAATGAATAAATATGCACTTAGTTAAGGCACAAAAAAGTGCCACCAGATTTTCTCAAGTGGCACTTCCATTTTTATTATCCTATTTTGTATATGTTACAACTGTTTTGCCTTCTTTAAATCCAGCAATTCCAGACCAATCATCATTAGCCATACGTACTTGAACTTTTACAGTTCCAGCACCTTTTTGTAATTCTAATGCTTTACTAAAAGTAATTTCTAGATATTGTCCATTGCTATCACTACCAATTTTACCTTTAGTACCACTTGTTAAATCTACATACCATGGTGCTACATTAAGTTGTGCTGCACTACAATCAATCCAGGAATTCATATTTTTTGAATCTGATTTTGTAAAGTAGTATTTAATTGCTACTTTAGATAAATCAATAGCATTATCACCAGCTGCAGCGATTTCGTATACTTGGTTAATAGAACCACCTTCAGTTGTATTAACTTTTACATCTACTCCTGCATTTGTAACTCCTTCTTCTCCACCTTGGCTTCCTTCAGACCCTTGACCACCTTGGCTTCCTTGACCTCCTTGATTTCCTTGATCTCCTGTTGTTTGAGCTGTTGCTAAATTAAGTCTAGCTAAAGCGTGTACTAAAGCTGAGTTCCAGTAAATATCTACTTCGTTTGTAGAGTAGCTTTCTGGATCATCAAGATAACATTTAGCTGGAGCTGCATCTTTTAAGAAGATTTTAGCACGGCTATCTTCAAGTTGAGAGTTTACACCACCTGCAATCATACCTGGTGCTGGTTCTCCAATAACCATAGTTGGTCTATGGTGTAAGTTTTTAGGAGTTGCTGTACCATATCCTGTTACGAAAGATGTTGCTAATGCATTTTTACCGAAGCAGTAGTTTACATGTTCTTTACCATATTCGATATATTCATTATTTGGAGCAAAGCTATTAGCTGCATCCATAATAATTGCATCATTGAGAATGCTCATATTACTTCCCCAATAGAATTCATCACCATTAGCTGTACCATACGCATCTTGTTTAGTTGCCTCTAATACTCTATTTGCTTCTTTTGTAATTGCTGTTTTAATTTTTTGAGTAGTTGCAGAGTCTGCACCAGCTGTTGCTAAGTAGATATCATTACCGAATCCACCAACATTTTGCCAGTCATAACCCATTTCTACACCTTGTGCTGCAATTTGTTTAAAGGCATCATTGTATTTTTGTTTACCTGTAGCTTTAAATAATGCTGCTGCTGCCCAGTATCTTTCATCAGCATCTTTCTTATCGCCGTATTCTCCAGTTATAATACCTTTTGGATTTGTAACAATTTGGCTTGGCTGACTTGCTAAGTAATCCCATGCTTTTTCTGCTGCTGCTAAACATTCTTTTGCAAATGTAGGATCTAAATCTTTAAATGCATCATATCCCATTGCCATTACTGCTGCAAAATCTCCTGTTGCTGTTGTTGTAACAGGACATACAATAAGTTCATTTGTTTCATCTTGTGGCATAACATATCCTGGGAAGTCTTTACATGTTACTTTATGATATACACCACCATTTGCTTTATCTTGCATTTTGAAGAGCCATTTTAATTGACCTTTTACTTCATCTAAAACATCTGGTACATTATTTCCACTTTCAGGAATGTTATAATCATCTGTAAATACAGTTGGATTTGCATTGTAAGCTGTTAATAAATCACCTACTGTTTTACTTGTTGCTACTACATAACGTCCATAGTCACCAGCATCATGCCATCCACCAGAAACGTCAATTTTTTGTGAAGTACCATAAATAGTTGCCATTGATGTATGACATTTAGGGTGAGCCCATTTACCTGCATGTGATTCAGGAAGTTCTTCACCACATCTTTGTAAATAGAACATTCTTACAGCATCTTTTAAAGCATCATTATAGATATCATCGCCAATTTTGAATGTATAAGATTTTCCTAAAGACTTTGTTACAATTCTATATGTACCAGGAGTTTTTACTTCTGAGAAATCACCTACATATGTTTTTTCTTGTGCTCCCTCATTATATTTACCCTCACCGATTTTACCTGTGTAAACTACTTTGCCATCAGCTTCAGAAACTACATCAAATTGACTATCTGTTACATCGCCTCTGAATACAACGCGTTTTGCATCATTTGTTAAGTAACCTAATTGATTAGCAATGATGTTTTGTTCTTTAACTTCTTCTTCTTGTTCATATACTACGTTACTATCATCTACTAGATATAATTCTACATTATCGATAGTTACTGTATGTTCTGGTAAAGATACACCATCAACTTTTCCTAAGTTGAAAGCAAGTCTTGGTGCTTTATCTGTATCATCTTTCATTGTAAAGCTACCTACAACTGTTTGTTTAGTAGAGTTTACATCAGCTCTTCCATCAATGTATCCACGATAGTCCCCACTATTTAATTGGATACGGTAATCTACTTGTCTATTGATAGATGAACTAATGTCAAATTTTAAAATGTATTTTCCACCTTTGTAAAGTGTGAATCCTTCATTATAAACTTGTACACTATAGTTTACATCCCCAGTATTTGAAATAGTTGCTTGAATTGCACCATTTACTACTTCTACTTTTCCATCTCCATCTTCACAAGAGAAGTTCCCCCATCCATCATCATTTCCTGTACTAAAGTCCCCATTATAGATGATGTTTTGTTTTCCATTAATTACACTTGTATCTACTGTTGCTGCTTGTAAGCACCCCATTGAACTGAAAATCATTCCAGCTAAAGCTATCATTGCAAAGGTTTTGCGCATGTTTATACATCTCCTTACTCATATTGTTTTTATAGTATTGTAACTTTTCAAATCTGTTGCTACAATGATATATCATGTTATATTGCTGATAAATCATGTTATATTGCTGATAAATCATGTTTTTAAGGAGGTTTTTATATGCAAATTCAATATATTGGTCATAACTATACTCATGATTTAGATTTTAAAATTTCTCGACCTAATGGTTCTGGTAATTATTTAGCCCTTATTGTCAAAAGTCCTGCTACTTTTTACTTAGATGGACAGCTTATACACACACCTCCTAATACTTTCTTTTTATATAAAAAAGGAACACCTCAGTATTATGAGGCGTATAAACAGCCTTTTTCTAATGACTGGTTCCACTTTGATCTTGAACCAAATGAAGTACATTATCTTGAACAACTCAATATTCCATTTAACACCCCTGTATCACTTCAAGATGTTTCTTTCTTTTCTCTTCTTATTAAACAAATGGCTTACGAAGTATATGCTGATAATCCATATAAATCTATCACACTAGATCGTTACTTCCAAATCTTCTTCATAAAAATTGCTGAATCTCATAATGCAATTCAAGAAACAGAACTTACACCACGTCATCAGCAACTCGATTTATTACGTAGTAAAATTTATAACTTTCCTTATAAAAAATGGACAGTTGAAGGGCTTGCTCATGAAATTGCTTTAAGTCCATGCTACTTTCATAAACTTTATAAAAAACGTTTTGGCATAACCTGTGCTAATGATATTATTAACGCTCGTATTGAACTTGCTAAGTATAACCTAACTCAAACCGAATTATCCATAAAAAATATTGCTGAATTATGCGGTTATGCCAATGATGTACACTTTATGCGTCAATTCAAGAAACTTACACAACTCACACCAAGCGAATATAGACTCCAACATATGCAAAAGATGGAGTTTACCTCATAATGGCATACCCCATATAAATCATATAGATAAGTACACAGACAATTCCTTCACTACGTACTGTTTTACCATTTGTTCTAGCCAAAATATAAGTAAGCATAGTGACGCCTAATAGAATAATAATGTCTATTAAACCTTCTATGCTTGCATGTATTGGTGATAGTGTAGATGAAATACCTAAGATAAATAAAATATTAAATATACATGAGCCTACGGCATTACCTAGAGCTAACCCTGTTTCGCCTTTCTTGGTGGCTACAATAGATGTTACTAGCTCTGGTAATGAAGTTCCCATTGCAACAATTGTAAGTCCTATAAGTGTTTGACTTAAACCAAAGGCTGTAGCTATAGCACAGGCATTATCTACAACTAAATCACCGCCATATACAATGGCAGCTATACCACCAATAATATACAGTATACTTCTAAGTGGTGACTGCATTTTTATCTCTTCTTTATTTGGTGTTCTATCTTGCATAGCTTTTCTAACAACAAATATTATATATGTAACAATAGCTAGTAATAAAAGAATACCTTCTACACGACTAATTTTTAAATCCACTACCATAACAATGAGAAGCAGTGTACTTCCAATATTAATAGGTAAATCTCTTTTTAAAATATCTACATCCGTATCTACTTTGCGTATAATCGCACACATCCCTATAACCATTAATAAGTTAAATATGTTTGAACCGATGACATTACTAAGTGCAATGTCATTATTACCTGAGAGACCAGCTGTAATACTTACTGCTGCCTCTGGTGCACTGGTTCCCATTGCTACAATTGTAAGTCCTATAACTACGGAAGGAATCTTCAGCATTCTTGCTACTGAAGAACTACCTTCTACAAAAAAGTCTGCCCCTTTCACAAGTAAAAAGAATCCAATCACTAACATCACATACATCATAAAAATTCCCCTCTCTTAGAAATCTTAAATATTATATTAAGGTGTATTTGAATATAAAAAAACGAGACTTTTATTGCACTTAAAATGCAATAAAAGTCTCGTTCTTATTTCAGTATATAAGCCGGCTTCTCAGCGTCATGACGACTTATATAACACCATATTTGGTGTGAACTACTCCCTAATATTTATTTCATACTACTACTTACAGAACTTTCTGTCAATACTTTTCAACCTATTACTTTAATAACATTAATGCCTCTACAGGCAACTGTATTCTGAGCCCCTTTGCCAAACTTTTTTCACTTTTAGGCGTCTTATACCATATACCCTCTATGGCCTTACTATTCTTTAAAATATATTGCATTTCAAAAGGATATTCTAAGGTTTGTAGCACTTCTACTTCTACTATATTCTTAAGTCTTTCATTTGAATACTCTTCTTCATCATCATGTATTTCTTTAATATCATGTGCACGAATTCCTACATACTTAATCTCATCTGAAATCTCTTCAGCAACCTGTAACTTCACATTCCAGTTAGTAGCTAAAAGCTCATGACTACTAAGTTTTTTAATAGGTGATATGTTTTTACATCCGGTAAGCTTTGCAGCTTCTAAACATTGAGGATTTTTAAAAATTTCTTTCGTATCACCTATTAATAAAGGTTGTCCCTGATCCATAATAATAAGTTCATCGCACAAAGTATAAATCTCATCTCTGTTATGAGATACAATGATAATTTCACCTTTAAAATCTTTAAGTAATTCTAGAAGTTCTTGAACTAACTGATCCTTTAAAAATCTATCTAAAGCTGAAAATGGTTCATCTAGCAAAATAATATCTGGTTCATATGCGAAAATTCTAGCTAAGGCAACCCTTTGTTGCTGCCCTCCTGAAAGTTCACTAGGCCTTCTCTTTTCTAACCCTTCTAAATGAAAACGTTTAATTTGTTCCTGAATCATTTTTTCTTTAGCTGCTTTTTCTTTATAAATTCCTATACCAATGTTTTCTTCTACTGTCATATGTGGAAAGAGTGCATAATTTTGAAACATGTACCCTATTTTTCGCTTTTGAGGTGGTAAATTAATGTGCTTCTTACTTTCAAAAAGAATCTGATTGCCTACTTGAATTAACCCTTTATCAGGCTTTTCAATACCTGCTATAGCCTTGAGTGTCATACTTTTTCCACAGCCTGAAGCACCTAATATGCCTATTCTCTTTCCTTTTGTTTCAACATTCACATCTAAGTGAAATCCTTTAAGCTTCTTATGAATATTTACTTTAATGCTCATCCTACCACCTCTTAATTTGCTTCATCCCTTTGCCTGAAACCATATTGATAATAAATACAACTACAAATGAAATCATTATAATTATAGTTACCCAAAAACCGGCTACATCCATATTTCCGGCTGCCACTTCTGAAGCAATGGCTACTGCTATTGTTTGAGTCTTACCCAAAATATTCCCTGCAAGCATAGAGGTTGCACCATATTCACCTAAAGCTCTAGCAAAGGCAAGAACTGTCCCCGAAGCAATGCCTGGTGCTGCTATAGGCACAACTATCTTCCAAAATATTTTTCGTTCTGGCATGCCCAGGGTACGTGCCGCATAAATCATATTTACATCCACTTGCTCAAAGGCCGCTCTGGCATTTCTATACATCAAAGGAAAGGCTATCACACTGGCTGCTATAACGCATCCCGGGAAACTAAGTACAACTTTAACACCCCAAGTTGTCCACAAATACTTTCCAAAAGGACGCTTCAAACTAAATAGTAATAACAAGAAGAATCCAGCTACGGTAGGTGGCAACACTAAAGGTAATGTTAAAATGCCATCTACAACCCACTTCATTTTACTGCTTAATCTCATTACCCATCTTGCTGCTAAAATACCTAAGAAAAAGGCAATTACAGTTGCTAAAATACCTGCTTTTAAAGAAATAAACAAGGGACTCCAGTTAACATTTTGCAAAAACTCGTTCATTCTTATCTCCTTAACTTCTCATGTTATCCACAAATTATACACAATCTGTAAATAACTTCAATATTTTACTTATAGTCACTTTAACTTAATCTATAAGTTTACAATTAAAGCCCTTGAATTTCCTAGCCTACTCCCGAAATAAACTTTTGGTGTAACTAGGTACATCAAGGGCTACCTTTTTATTTTTAATCTATTTAATATACTAATAAAAACATTTATATACTATGGATTATAGCGTACAAATCCATATTCTTCAAATACTTTCATAGCTTCATCTGTTGTAAGATATTTTACAAATTCTTGAGCAGCACTATGCTCAGCTTCACCTGCTTCTTCATTTTTAATACAAGCTACTGGATAAATAACCGGTGAGGTTAATGCTTCTACTGGTGCTTGTGCAATAATTTCCACCTTATCTTTTACTGAAGCTGCATCTGTGGCATATACAACACCAACTTCATTACTTCCTTCACTTACAGCTGCTAATACTGCTGTTACATTGGCCCCTTCGTTAATTTCCATTTTCATTACATCATCTATATTCCCTAAGCTAGTGAAGATTTCTCTGGCATATGCACCCACTGGTACATCTTCTCCTGCTAATGCAATATTTGAAGCTTCTGTAATATTTTCAAATCCTGTAACCTCTGTTTCCCCATTCACTGGTTTAATTAGTACAACCTTATTTTCAAGAAGCTTTTCTTCTGTATCTTCTTCTACCATTCCCTCTTCTGTTAATGCATTCATTTGTTTCATTGCTGCTGAGAAGAACACATCACAGCTTGCACCTTCTTCAATCTGTGTTTGTAATGTTCCAGAACTATCTGCATTAAATACAAGCTCTACTTCTGGATGTAATGCTTTATAATCTTTTTGAATTGTAGTCATTGCATTTTTTAAACTGGCTGCAATAAATACTTGAAGCGTTACCTCTTCCACTGGATTCTCTACTTGATTTGCATTAGGGTTTGCTTCTTGTGTATTTCCACAGCCTCCTAATATCCCCATACTCATCATCATAACTAGCATTGTTGCAATAATTTTCTTTTTCATTTAAACCCCTCCTAATAGTATATCATCTATTATTTTTTATATTGATTAACTACATTGTAATCCTATTTTTATCAATTGCATAAAGCTTATTCTCATCTATTATCCTATTTTAGTCTTATGTTTATCTCATATTCTCTAAATTTGCTTACGTACTAAAGAATATTCATCCCCTACTTTATAATATGGACAATGTTTATGGCGACTATATGTCATCCTAGCCATATCATCTTCATCCATAATACTTTCTATACTACAAACATATTCTCGTATTTCATCGTTATACTCTAGGTACATGCAATTCTCACACATTATTTTTCCTCCTTAGTTATTATTAATTAATTTTCTTTAGACTGGGATTCTTCTTCACATTCATTATGTTGCATTGTTACTACTGTATCGTTTAGGTAATCAATGCTTTCTTTAATATTAGATAGCATTCCTAATACTTCTTCTTCTAAACATTTCATTTCTTTAGCAATGATACCGATCTCATCTTCATTATCTAGTAATTCTAAAGGAACAGAAGCTTTGAACTCATTTTGTATACTATCCCCTAAATATCTAGCGATATGTTGCATTCGTGTAGCAATGGAATTTGCAATGAAGTAAACAAGTATAATCCCAACTAATATTGCAATAAGCATACCATTTAACATGGCATATTGAAACATAGTTATATCTTTTGTTTCATTCGTTGTACCATTGGCAATTCCTAAATACCACTGTGAACCTTTTATAAGTTCATAATTAAAATTAAATTCTCCACCAAGGTAAGTTTCTTTGAGTTTAATATTATGCCCTTCATTATATACTGAATCATTTCGTAAGAATTCTTTTACCCTTATCCTATCTTTTATCTTCCTAATCTCCATATTCCCTTGCTTATTAATTTCACCTATAAACCCTCTTCCAGATTGATTCACTATTACGCACATACGCCCCTGACTTGTTTGTAAAATTTCTTCTAGAAATTCTTTTATTGGTATGACACCTATAGCAATAGATTGCTGTTCTGCTCTAATGGGCTTCATAAACATAAGGTATAAACTATTTTTATACTCCAAGATTTCAATACTATTAAGTGCTCTATTAAAGGCCCTTTCAAATATCTGCTCTCCTACTACATTAAATATTCTACCATTTACACTTCTACCATTTAAACTCTTACCATTATTATCTGCCTCTATTATTGCAATGTCTTCAAAAGAAGATGCATAACCATATAGTCCTTGAATTTTGTCCTCTAATGTTTTTTCTGAATCACTTAAACAACGTATACCTGCAATATTATTCATGACATCATTAGCCCCTTGAACTAAAACTTGTGCCGCTTGCATAGCTGCATCTGCTTTAATTTCAGCCTTGTCCATTTCACTCTTATAAAGCATATCGCTATATATCATATGGGCTAATATATAATTTACAAGACTAACTCCTATCAAGATTAATCCAATATCTATAATCAATCTATTTCTAATGCTTTTCTTTCTTCTCTCTAAAATTCTCACACTGTCTATCTTCCCATCTTATTTTCCTGTAGATAGCATATATTTTATGCTATTTAACACATTCTTGTAAATAGCACTATATAGAGTTAAACAATTTACTACGTGTACTTCATCTAAAATATTTTAAATAAATCAACTTTTCAGAATAATTACCCGATATATAAATATTACTAAACTCATAGTATCAAATTTATTTAAAATCTATAAGGAGGTATAAAATGTCAAATAGCTTAGTAATTAATCATAACTTATGCGCACTCAATTTAATCGGTCAGATTAATTTACATCAAAATGCGCTTTCTAAATCTATACAAAGACTTTCTTCTGGCCTACGTATTAATTCAGCTGCTGATGACGCTGCTGGTTTATGTATTAGTCAAAGAATGCGTGGTCAACTGGCTGCTTTAAGACAAGCTGGTTGAAATGCTCAAGATGGTATATCTCTTATTCAAACAGCAGAAGGTTCTCTCGATGAAGTTCATGATATGCTCACTCGTATGGAAGAACTTACTGTACAAGCAGCTAATGGTACTTACTCTGAGACAGATAAAAAGAATATTCAAGCAGAAATTGATCAGCTCAAAGAAGCTATCAATCATATTTCTAGTACTACTAAATTTAATGGCATAAATGTTTTTAAATCTTCAACTTCTACAACTCAAATTAATTTAATCTTTGCCGAATCTGTTGCAGATTATACTACTCTTCAAACACCAAGTGGTAGTAATACTACTACTGGATATGATCCTGATTTTATAAATCAAGTAGAAACTGAACTTGTTCCTAATGCTATTAAAACACTACTTTCTGCTTATCCTGCATTTGGTTATCTATCAGATTCTTCTATAGGAATAGGTCTGGAGCTCTATAACGATTCTTCTTCTAATACATTAGCTTCTGTGAGCTGTGGTATACAAGGGTATCTTCTTAATAATAATATTAATATGACCTATACACTTAGTATCAATATGGCTTCTGTAGATTGGAATGCTGCTACAAACACGATTACAAATCGTAGTGAGTTTGAATCTGTTATTGCTCACGAAATGACACATGCTTTAATGGATGAAGCACTTACTTCAGGTATGTTCGGCCTAACAGATACGGGTACAGATGCGCCTACTAGAAAATTCCCTCTTTGGTTTGTTGAAGGCCTTGCTCAAGCAGCTTCTGGTCCAGGTAATTGGTTAAATAGTGATTCAATTAATCTCTCTACAACATCTTCCAATGATGAAATTAAAAATGCATTAAGTCAATTAAGTAGTAATTCTAATGCTGGTAACTATGGCGCCGGTTATTTAGCCACAACTTATCTAGGTCATTTAGTCAGTAGTTCTGCTGGCCCAGCAACGGCTTCTACTATCTCAACTGGTCTTAATAAAATTTTATCTTCTTTAATCAGTGGTCATTCATTAAATGATGTTATTAAAGAAAATACTAAGTATACAACTCTTACTGATTTCGTAGCAAACTTTAAAAATGATACCGAAGCTTATGACTTTACCAGAACTTTAATTTCTCAGCGAGGAGCTGGATTAGGTTCTGTCATAACAGGCGATTTAAGTGACGATGATGTTTTAGATGATAATAAAGTAACAATTAACTTATTTAAAGTTAATCCTAATACAAGTGCTGTCATCAACAACTATACAGGTATTGATATTACTGTCATTTCTGGTGGTAGTGCTATTACGCCTGGTACTAGTGCTACGGCTGATGCTGGTTCTTATCCAGGTTCTGGTTCTAACCCAAATCCTAGTCCTAATCCAGATCCTAGTCCTAATCCAAACCCTAATCCAGCTCCTGGCCCTTCTATCCCACCAACTACCATTACGCTAGATGCTATCAACTTTAAGATAGGCGAGGGTGCTGATGAAGTAATAACTTATGATGTTCCAACATTAAGTACTGAGAGCTTAGGTATTGATACATTAGATGTCCTTACTAATCCAGACACAAATAGTGTAAAAAATGCTATCGAAAAGGTTTCTACTATACGTGGTCATCTTGGTGCACTTCAAAATCGTTTAGAACATACCTATAACAATTTAATGAATACAGTAGAAAACTTAACTGCTGCAGAAAGTCGTATTCGTGATGCAGATATGGCTAAAGAAATGATGGAATTCTCTAAGAACAACATATTAGTTCAAGTTGATATGACATTACTTGCACAGGCTAATAGTATGCCTAATAATGTCCTTCAACTTTTAAGGAGTTAATTATTTTCTATTTATAAAAAAACTAGAGTATTAGGACAAGCCTCCTATATACTCTAGTTTTTTATTGGAATTTATTCTTTTGTATTTATGTTATTTACACTATCATTTAGATTATTAATATATGTAATGCTTTCTTTAATAGCTCCTAGTGTTTCGTTCATTTCTTCTTCCAGTTTTTTTATTTCTCTAGCTAGTGCACCTATTTCATCTTCTCTTTCTAAAAATTCTCTAGGTACAGAGTCCTTAAATTCATTTTTTATATTGTCCCCTAAATAATTTATAATATATCGCATATGCTTCATTATAGATTCGGTATTTAAATATACTATTATTAATCCAACACTCATAATAATAATTATTCCTAGCCCGATTATAATATTTAGTTTCTTTATTTCTTTACTAACTAGATTTTTATTATTAACTGTTCCTGCAATCAAACCAGTATCCGCAACGAGCCTATATTTTACTTCAGATAAATCGATTACATATTTTCCACCCTCTATTTCAATTACGTAGTACTGATCATCTGTCATGTCTTTTTTAAATAACTTCCTTACTTCTGGTACACGTAAATGTACTTTTTTAATTTGGTCATTATGTCTTACGCCACCTATAACTTGCCCATCAATACTTGCAATAAAACAGGCTTCTCCTCCACTAACCTGTATGATTTGTTCAAAAGTATCCTTTATATTATGCACACCTGCTACTATGAATTTAATTTCTCCATCTTCACTTTTAACTGGCTTTAACACCGCTAAATACGATTCATCTTTATATGTAACTACATCTAATTTATTTTCTTCCCAATTGGAAGCATCATCCCATACACACTTTGTTTTAATAGAGAAATCAGCTCCGCTAGCCATAGTCCCTATACCATCCATGCCAACAATTCCAATATCACACAAATCAGATTTATATTTTTGCAGTTCATTTATTTTATGTTTTATTGACAAACTATCATCTTGTAGAAATTCAAGTTTAGTTATATTTCTTAATGTGTTATTTGCATTTTCAATCATTAATTGAATTTCTAAAACAGTCATATTTGCAATTGTTTGGGTTCGTATGCTTTCTTTTTCATTCAATGCATTCTTATATAAATATCCTATAAAAAAATAATTCAATACACAGATTCCAATTAAAGTAATACTAAAGTCCATTAGTAATTTTACTCTAATACTTTTTCTGCGGATGCTTGAAATTCTCAACATTATTCCCCCATTCCGTCTTTCTATACCCTCTAGTACCGTACAACACTATACAATACCATATAATACCATATTATTGCACATTTTGGTAAGTGTTCTGTAATCAACTACGCTTAGTTGTATAGCTTTCGCTTAAGGGTATACAATAAAAAATCACATGTAAACTGGTA